>JAISEX010000059.1 GCA_031263875.1 Eubacteriales Family XIII. Incertae Sedis bacterium
CTTTTGGCGAATGCCGGGCAGTATAAAAAACTGTGGCAACGTCGCCAAAACGCAAACAGTTGGAAGATCGCGCGGGTGTGAGCAAGCTCGCGCACCGGGCAGGGGAGAACGTAAAAGAAGCAAAGGAGGTTTTCTCATGAACCAAAACAAACTCAAGGCGAAAGACCTTATCTCACTCGCAATTTTCAGCGTCGTGTTTATCGCGGTGTATATGGCGTGCGCATTGCCGACGGGCCTGATCGTGCAACTCTACCCGTTCTGCGCGGGGATAGCGATGGTCCCCTGCGGCATCGTGTGGGCGTATCTGCGCACGAAAGCGCCGAAGCCGCTCGCGATACTGATCCAAGGCGTCCTGTTCGCGGTCATCGTCTTTATTATGGGTTCCGGCTGGTTCGTCTCGGCCGGCGTCTTGGCCGGGGCGGTTCTCGCGGAACTGTTCGCGCGGATAGGCGCGTACAAAAGTTTCACATGGAATGTGGTGGGCTACGCCGCGTTCGCGGTCTGCTTCAATTTAGGGATGTTCGGAATCATTCTGATCGCGCGGGATTATTACTACGATTTCTGCATTGAAAGCGGCATGACGGAGGAATATATGCAGGAACTCTTGAGCTTTATAAACGGCCCGCTGCTCGCGCTGTCCTCGGCGCTGTCCGCTGCCGGCGCGGTAATCGGTATGCTGCTGGGACGCGTATTCTTGAAGAAACATTTTATCAAAGCGGGAATTGTGTAAAGGGTGAGAATATGGACAAAACAACGGTAATTTACTGGAGCCGTACCGGAAATACGGAGGCAATGGCAAAGATGGTCGCGCGCGGGTTGCAAGACGGCGGCGTCAAAACGACATTATTGCGGGTAAGCGAGGCGGATGTTTCCGTCGTTGAACAGTGCGACAGCTTCGCTTTCGGCTGCCCCGCGATGGGAAAAGAGGTTTTGGAGGAAAAGGAATTCGAGCCGTTTTTCGCGGAAATCGAAAAGCGTTTAAAAGACAAGCCCGTCGCGCTGTTCGGTTCCTACGGATGGGGCGATGGCCGGTGGATGCGGGACTGGCAGGCGCGCGTGACCGCAAGCGGCGCGGGACTGTTTGAGCAGGGTTTGATATTCCAAGTTGAAAGCCCGCTTGTTACCAAAATCAAGCGGGCGTTCGGAAAAGACAAAAAACCGGACGAGGCGGCGTGCCTCGCTTTTGGCACGCGGTTTGCCGCACATATTATAGCTGAAAGGAGAAGATGAAAATGCAAAAATCGAAGAAAAAACCGGCGCAGCCCAAGACGGGGTTCGCGAGGTTCATAGAACTCGCCATGATGAAAAAAGCGCTTGTCGTCGGCTCTCTGATATTGTCCGTCGTGGCGGCGGTACTCAGCTTCGTGCCGTACGTGTCCGTCTACTTCATCATAATCAAGGCCATTGAAGCCCTGCCGAACGTTGCGGGCGCGGATGCGGAGTACATTATCAGGTGGGGATGGATCGCCTTCGCGGGGGCGGTCGGCAATATACTCGTCTATTTCGCGGCGCTGATGTGTTCTCATCTTGCGGCCTTTGGAACGCTTTACAAGCTGAAGGTCGATTTCGCGTCGCATCTCGCGCGGGTGCCGCTTGGCTTCCACGTACTCATCGGCAGCGGGAAGCTGCGCAAAATCACGGACGAGAACATAGAGAAAATCGAGGGCTTTATCGCCCATCAGCTGCCCGATCTCGCCGCGGCCATTATCGCGCCCGTTTTGCTCTTTGTCCTGCTGTTCGCGGTGGACTGGCGTTTCGGGTTGGCTGCAACGGTTGGCATCGCCGTGGGGCTGTTCTTCTATGCCCGCATGATAGGCAATGAGGGTTACCGGGTAAATATGGATCGTTATCAAAAGGCGCTGGACGATATGAACAACGCCACCGTGGAGTATATCCGCGGCATCTCGGTGGTAAAAGCGTTCCACCAAACGGTGTACTCGTTTCGGCGGCTGTATGACTCCATTAAGCAATACACGACATGGATCATCAAGTACACGCTCCAAATGCAAAACGGCTACGCTGCCGCTGTGACCATCGTGCAGAACGTGTTCGTGTTCATTATGCCCGTAGCCATACTTATAGGCATGGGCGCTTGGCGGGGCGATATGGCGAACTTCTCGGCATTCGCCGGAACCGTCCTTTTCTATCTGATTTTATCGCAGGCGGTGGGCGGTATTATACTGAAAGTCATTTACGCGAGCGGAACGATGATGCAGCTTACGGGCCATGTGGACACTATGGACGCCATACTCGCCGAGCCTGAGCTCTCCGTCTCCTCCGATCCAAAGCCCATCACCGGATTCGATGTAACGTTTGATAAGGTAACGTTTTCCTATGATGCGGATAAAGAGGTCGAGGCGCTTTCCGGCGTGTCGTTCACGGCAAAGCAGGGCGAGGTGACGGCGATAGTGGGGCCGTCCGGCGGCGGCAAATCCACGATAGCGCACCTGATCCCGCGTTTCTTCGATGTGAGCGGCGGCGCTGTGCTGATAGGCGGCGCGGACGTGCGCGAGATCGACCCGCATACGCTGATGGATAAGGTCAGTTTCGTCTTTCAGGATGTGTATCTTTTCAAGCAGAGCGTTATGGATAATATCCGCATGGGCGATCCCGCTGCTTCCGACGAACGCGTCTACGAAGCGGCGCGCGACGCGCAGTGCGCAGAGTTTATAGAAAAGCTGCCGCAGGGCTATAGGACGGTTATCGGAACGAAAGGCATACACCTGTCGGGCGGCGAGCAGCAGCGTCTTGCCATTGCCCGCGCCATCGTTAAAGATTCGCCCATCGTCGTGCTCGACGAGGCGACGGCGTTTTCCGACCCGGAGAACGAACACCTGATCCAAAAAGCCTTTGAACGGTTGATGAAGAACAAAACCGTCGTCATGATAGCGCATCGGCTGTCCACGGTGCGCGGCGCGGATCAGATTATCGTAATTGACGGCGGGCGCGTCGTTCAGCGCGGCGCTCACGATGAGCTGCTGCGCGAAGGCGGAAGATACGGCGATATGTGGCGCGTTTACACGCAGACGTCAAGCTGGCGGCTTTCCAAGACGAAGGAGGGAAACACTCATGAGTAAATTGCAAAAGATGTTGCTGCTCTCTGACAGCGGCTATAAGGATTTGAAAAAGGCTGTTTTCGCCTGCACGCTCTCGAATTTGGCCATGATATTGCCGCTGGGGGCGCTGATGCTTTTCGTTACGGAACTGGTGAAGCCGCTTATGGGCGGCGAGCTCTCGTGGACGAAGATGTGGGTGCTGTTCGGCGCGGCTCTCGTCGGTACGTTCCTCGTGTGCCTCTGCCAGCGAAACGATTACGAAAAAACATACGTCGTTTCGTACACGCAGTGCGAGCAGACCCGCGTCACGGTGGCGGAACACATTCGCCGCCTTCCGATGAGCGTTTTCAACTCGAAGGATCTCTCCGAGCTCACGACAAACGTTATGGGCGACGTGGCGACGAGCGAACACGTGATGAGCCATATCATTCCGCAGCTCATCGGGAATGCCATATCCATCACGGCGATTTGTGTCCTGCTCGCGATATACGACTGGCGCATGGCGCTGGCGATTTTCATTACCGTCCCGCTGGCGTTCGGGATCATTATGCTCAGCCGCAAGATCTATGGCGGCGTTTCGAAAAAACACGCGGCGGCGAAGCTGGCGGCTTCCGAGCGTGTGCAGGAGTATATTGAAGGCATAAAGGTCATCCGGGCGTGTAATATGGACGGCGAGCGTTTCGGCGCGCTGGAGTCGGCGCTGCGCGAGATGATGCGCCTCGCGATGGCGATGGAGGTCGGCACGGGCATATTCGTGACGGGCGCTCAGGCCGTATTGCAGGGCGGCATCGGGCTGACGGCGCTCGTCGGCGCGACGCTTCTGACGGGCGGAACACTCGGCTTCGTGCCGCTCCTTATGTTTTTAATGCTCGTGGTGAAGATATACTCCCCGGTGACCACCGTACTCACGCTGCTGCCGGAGCTGTTCTATTTCCAAATCGGTCTGCGGCGTATGAGCGATCTGCTCTCCATAGAACCGATGACGGGCGATGAGGAACAGGAACCGGCGGATTTTACCGTCGTGTGCGAAAACGCCAGTTTCGCCTACGGCGCGGACGCGGAGTCGGCGGTCAGTGATCTGTCGTTGACGATTCCCGCGGGGAGCCTTACGGCGCTTGTCGGCCCTTCCGGAAGCGGAAAAAGCACGGTGTCTCGGCTGATAGCGCGGTTTTGGGATGTGGATCGGGGCAGGATAACGATCGGAGGCGTTGATGTCAAAACGTTCGACCCCGAACATCTGATGAGTTATATGTCGTTCGTTTTTCAGGATGTGGTGCTGTTCAACGACACGATTTTGGGCAATATCCGCATCGGTAATATGGACGCGACGGACGAACAGGTGCTTGCCGCGGCGAAGACCGCCCGCTGTGACGATTTTGTCAGCCGTCTGCCGGACGGTTATAACACGATGCTCGGCGAGAACGGCCAGACGCTCTCCGGTGGTGAACGCCAGCGCCTTTCCATCGCCCGCGCGCTGCTGAAAGACGCGCCGATCGTCCTGCTCGATGAGGCGACGGCGAGCCTTGACCCGGAAAATGAGGCGTCAATACAAGAGGCTATCTCCGCTTTGATCGCGGGCAAGACCGTGCTTGTCATCGCGCACCGTTTGCGTACAATAGCCGGAGCGGACAAAATTATAGTCCTCGATAAAGGGCGTATAATGGAGCAGGGCTCGCACGACGAGCTGATAGCGAACGACGGACTGTACAAGAAACTCTGGACGCTTCAGCATGAAAGCCTCGGCTGGTCTGTCGCGGGGGAAAGGAAATAACATCATGGAAAAAACAACACTGCGCGTTGAGGGAATGTCCTGCGGCCACTGCGAAATAGCCGTGCAGGACGCGGTGCGGAAGCTGCCGGGCATCGGGAAGGCGAAGGCGAGCAAGCGTAAGAGAGAAATTACGGTTGAATATGACGCCGCCGCCGTGACGCGCGAGCAGATGGCGGCCGCTATCGAGAGCATCGGCTACTCCGCGTACGTGTAAAACCGGGCGCGGACGTTATTCGCCGCCGAATTTATAACCGAGGCCGGGAATCGTCAGCACATATGCCGGTCTTCTCGGCTCGTCCTCCAGCTTCTTGCGGATGTTTTTTACGTGGCTGTCGATGACCCGGTCGTAGCCGTTGAAATCGGCCCCAAGCGCGAGCTCGATCAGTTCCTCGCGCGTAAACACCTTGCCGGGATATTTGATAAGCGTGCAGAGGATTTTCAGCTCGCTGGGCGTCAGCGTGACGACGTCGCCGCGTTTGCGGACTTCCTCCTTGTCGAAATCGATGGCCAGATCGCCGTCGCGCCAGGAATTCCGCGCCGTCAGCGGTATAATGTCGTTTTGCGTCCGGCGCAGCACCGCCTCCACCCGCGCGAACAGCTCTTTCGATCTGAAGGGTTTGATAACATAATCGTCCGCGCCGAGCGCCAGCCCGCCCACCACGTCGTCTTCAGCCGCTTTTGCCGTGAGGATAATAATCGGAACGCGGGATTTTTTGCGGATCGCGATGCAGACGTCCTCGCCCGACATGCCGGGAAGCGTCAAGTCAAGCAGGACGAGAGCGATGTTTTCGCGCCCGAAAATATCCAGGGCCGCCACGCCGTTTTCGGCGGGAAAGACGCGAAACCCCCTGCCCTCAAAGAGCAGGCGGACCATTTCGATACTATTCGGATCGCCGTCCACGACCAGTATGTTTTTATTGCTTTTCAGCATGTGATCGCCTCACTAGACTTGCCACAAAACAAATGAGATAAGAAATGATAGCGGTTTACATTATTTAACATTTATTCATTGCCAATAACATATCCATTACCGCTTTGGATTCAGTCGTTTTGCCACTTTTGATGATTTCATATTTCATCTTTACCGTATGCGCATTTCTGCTTCATGACACGCCTCTTGACATGAAACGTTGCGCGTTCGGAAGCGGAACCGCAGCGACGCGGTCCTCTCCCTGCCGGCGTTAGGCCACGCCGAAGCCCTGATCCGCGATCCCGGCTTTGATCTTATCGAGCGGGCTTTGCGCGGGATCATATTCCACAGCAACCGTTCCGGCAGCGAGGTCAACGGCGACGCCGCCGATTCCGGGCAGAGCGTTGACCGCCGTCGTGACTGCTCTGACGCAATGTTCGCACGACATGCCGCTCACGTTGATAATTGTCTTTTCCATAATTTACCTCATTTCTGCTAACGCGGCGAATGAATCGCCGCTTGCAGAAACAAATTCCTGATGAAAATGTTTCTGCCAACAATAGTTTCTTAAATTTTTGTTTTTTCCCCTTCATGAGGCAAATTGATTGAAATGCCTCCGGCGGCGTGTGAAAAGTTTTTCACACTTGTTCCTCCATAATCTGCTCCGTATTAAAAGTTTCAGCAGCTTCCGCGCCGTCCGCTTCGCCGCGCGGCACTTCCCGATGTGAAGTTACGCCTTCGTCCGGCATTATAGACATTATACCGGCAGAAGCCGCTCGCCCGCCAGCCGTCCACCGCGGCGCCTTAAACCGCTTCAAGCGGAGGGCGTTCGTGAGAACGGAAACGGAACTGAGGCTCATCGCCGCGGCCGCGATCATCGGATTGAGAAACGGCCCGTTCCACAGCAGGTGGAGCATACCCGCCGCGATGGGGATCCCGATAATATTATAGCCGAACGCCCAAAAGAGGTTTTGCTTGATGTTGCGGATGGTGTTTTTGGAAAGTTTGATGGCGGTGGGAACGTCCATCAGATCGCTCCGCATCAGCACGATGTCCGCGCTTTCCATCGCCACGTCCGTGCCGGAACCGATGGCGATCCCGATATCGGCCTGCGCCAGAGCGGGCGCGTCATTGATCCCGTCGCCGACCATCGCGACCATGCGACCCTCGCCCTGCAGCTTCTTCACCTCACCCGCCTTATCCTGCGGCAGGACTTCCGCGAGAACGCGCGTAACGCCCACTTGCTTCGCGATAGCGGCCGCGGTCTTTTTGTTGTCGCCCGTGATCATTGCCACCTCGATGCCCATCTCGTGCAGATGTTCGATCGCCGCCGCGCTTGATGCTTTGATAACGTCGGCCACCGCCACGATGCCGGCCGGCTGCCCGCCTATGGCGACGTACATCGGCGTCTTGCCTTCTTCCGCGAGCCTCCCTGCCGCGTCTTCCATTCCCGCGAAGGAAATGCCGCGTTCGTTCATCAGTAGGAGATTTCCCGCGAGAACATTTTTCCCGCCGACCTGCGCCTCGATGCCGCGCCCCGTCAGGGAATGAAAGCCGTCCACCGCGAGCAGATCCATGCCGCTGTCCTGCGCTTTTGCCGCGATCGCCTGGCCCAGCGGATGCTCCGATCCCCATTCGGCGGAAGCGGTCATAAGCAGAAGATCGTCCGCGGAAACGCCGCCGGTCGTCAGAATGTCGGTGACCGCCGGCTTGCCCTCGGTAATCGTGCCGGTCTTGTCGAACACGATGGTCTGTATCTTGTGCGCCGTTTCCAGCGCCTCGCCGCCCTTGATAAGAATGCCGTTTTCCGCGCCTTTTCCCGTGCCGACCATAATGGCGGTCGGTGTCGCCAGGCCGAGCGCGCACGGACAGGCGATTACCAATATTGAAATGAATATTGTCAGCGCGAGCTTGATATCGCCGCCCGTCCCGAAGAACCACGCTGCCCCCGCCACGAGAGCGATCAGGCAGACGATCGGAACGAACACGCCGGAAATCTTATCGGCCAGCGCCGCGATGGGCGCCTTGCTGCCCTGAGCGTCCTCGACCAGCTTGATAATGTGCGCCAGAGCCGTGTCCGCCCCGATTTTATCCGCGCGGAACCGGATCGCGCCGGTCGTGTTGATCGTCGCGGCGTAGACGGGGCTGCCCGCTTTCTTGTCCACCGGCATGCTCTCGCCCGTCAGCATGGATTCGTCGATGGCGGTGTATCCCGCCGTGACCGTGCCGTCCACCGGAATTTTCGCGCCGGGTTTCACCACGATCACATCGCCGACCTCCACGTCGGCAAGCGGAATTTCCCGTTCCACGCCGTCCTGTATAATGACCGCCGTTTTCGGCGCCAAGCCCATCAGCTTCTTGATGGCTTCGCTCGTCCGGCCCTTCGACACGGCCTCCAGCGATTTGCCCAAAAGTATCAGCGTGATAATCACGCCCGCCGTTTCAAAGTAGAGCGATTCCGCCGCCATAAAGTGGCCGCGCGCGATCTGCCACGTGTTATAAACGCTGTAAAGCACCGCGGCGGTGGTGCCGACGGCGATCAGAGAATCCATATTGGGGCTTCGCTGCAACAGTGACCGGAAGCCGACCGTGTAAAATCTATAGCCCACGCCGATGACCGGAGCGACCAACGCCAGTTCTAAAAGCGCGTAAAGCAGTGCGTGATCCATCGGGTCGAGCCCGCTCGGGTACGGCAGCCGTATCCCGTAGCGTGTCAGCATCGGGACCATCGCGATATACAAAAGCGGCAGCGAGAACGCCGCGGCGACGATAAATTTCGTCCACAGCGTCCGAATTTCCTTCTGTTTGCGCGCGCGATCCTCATCGCCGGCGTCCGTCCGGTCGATCTCCGCCGCCTCGTAGCCCGCCTTCCCGACCGCCTCCTGTATGGCGGCGAGGCGGATCTGCCGCGGTTCGTAAGAGAACGTGGCCCTCTCGGTCGCGAGATTGACCGAAACGTTTTCCGTCCCTTCCAGTTTCCCGATAACATTCTCCACCCGCCGCGCGCAGGCCGCGCAGGTCATGCCGTGTATGCTGAATACGTGAGTTTCCATATAATAAAATCCCTTTTTTGTTCGTGCGGCGGTTCTGTCTTTTCTGATGACCGCTTATATTATGGGTACCTCTAAAACCTCTGCCGCACGTCTTTGCCGCGCATTTTTACCGTGCTTCTTCGGCAACGCTTTGGATGAGACTCGCCTGCGGCTCGCAGCTAATCCTCGAAATACCACCCGCTTTGGATGTGACTCTCTCGCTTCGCTCGCTCGCGGCTGTATTCCTACGTTTTTTGCCTATGAATCGCGGCAAACTTCGCGACAAATCCACACGACAGTGGCTTTAGCGGCACCCAATATCATTTTCGCATAAACACATGATATTGCAAGTACGCACCTTTTTGTGATATAGTACCTAAAACGATACTATGCATAGTGCAGAGAGGCATCATACCGCGGACGCATGGGGCACGAGTGCCCCACCGGAGCCTGTTTTACGCGGCTGCGCGGCATTGTAATGTAAAACAGGACAGCGAAGCGAGGCGAAGCCGAGCGGAGGAGTGAGCGCAGCGAACGTTAGCTCCGTCGTACCTCGCACATCGAGGAGCGCAGCGGCTCCGCCGCGTGGCGCTCTACCGTGCGCGGGAGAA
>JAISEX010000063.1 GCA_031263875.1 Eubacteriales Family XIII. Incertae Sedis bacterium
CCGGCGGTGAGCTGAAGGAGCTGATATTCGGCGGCCCTCAGGAGGAATTGAATAAAACCGATATTACGCAGCCGGCGGTCTTTACCGCCGGTGTTGCCGCGTGGGCGGCGCTGCGGGAGCTGTCAGGTAAAAAACTTGACACTGCGCTCGGCGGTGTCGCGGGATTCAGTCTCGGCGAATACGGGGCGCTCGTTGCGGCGGGAGTAATTTCGGATTTTAGCGCGGGGCTTGATATCGTGCGGCATCGCGGAATATTTATGGCGGAGGCGGGCCGGTATGCTGACGGTTCGCTGCGCGGCGCGATGGCTGCCGTGATCGGCGCGCGTGATGATGCGCTTGCGGCAATTTCCGCGGCGCGGGGCAGTGACGTGCTGGAGGCGGTGAATTTTAATGCGCCGACGCAGATCGCCGTTGCCGGTGACGCGGACGCGATAGAGCGCCTGAAAGTTACGGGCAAGGAGCGAAAACTGCGCGTGATACCGCTGAAGGTGAGTACGGCGTTCCACTGTGAGGTAATGGAACCGGCGTCGGAACGGCTGCGCGACTATGTGTCAAGTTTTTCGTTTGACAGGCCGAACGTCAAGCTCTACGCGAATACGACGGGGCGGGATATCACGGATGGCGCGGAAAGTTCCGCGGACGATTATATACGCGGGAACATGGCGCTTCAACTGAAAAGTCCCGTGCGCTGGCAGGACACGATCGAGAATATGGCGGCGGACGGGATCGGCATTTTTATCGAAACCGGGCCGGGCAAGACGCTGTGCGGTTTGGTGAATAAAATACTGCCGGACGCGAAAACGGCGAGCATCGACGCGGACGGGCTGGACGCGGCGCTGGAGCTGCTCGGCCGGTAAGCGTGGGCGGCATGAGATTACGCGGCCTATATAAATGAAATGAGAGGAGCCTATGTTAAAAGGTAAGAAAGCGATTATAACCGGCGGGACGCGCGGCATCGGGCGGGCGGTCGCGCTGAAGTTTATGCGCGAGGGCGCCGACGTACTGGTCACATACGCGGGTAATGATGAGGCGGCTGAGATAACGCGAAAGGAGGCCGAGGCGATAAGCGCTGAAACGGGCGCGAAGATTTTCGTGCTGAAAGGCGACGTGTCAAGTGAATCGTTTGCGGGCGAGGCGGCAGCTTTCGGGCGCGAGAATCTCGGTACGATAGACATACTCGTGAATAACGCGGGCATTACGCGTGACGGATTGCTGCTGCGCATGAAGGCGGATGATTTTGACGGCGTTGTAAAGACGAACCTCAGCGGGGCGTTCTACATGATGAAGGCCGTCGCTCCGGTAATGACGAAGAACCGCAGCGGCCGCGTTATAAATCTGTCGTCCGTTGCCGGCGTGCGCGGGAACGCGGGGCAGGTGAATTACGCCGCGTCGAAGGCCGGCATTATCGGCATGACCCTTTCCGCGTCGAAGGAGCTCGGCGCGCGCGGCATTACGGTCAACGCGGTGGCTCCGGGATTTATCGAAACCGATATGACGGCGGCGTTGACGGACGAGCAGAAGGAGAGGGCTACCGCGCAGATAAGCCTCGGCAGACCGGGCAGGCCCGCGGAGGTCGCGGCGCTGATCGCGTTTCTCGCCTCGGACGAGGCGGCGTATATCACGGGTCAGGTTATCGGCATCGACGGCGGCATGGTGATATGACGCGGCAAGTTGCCGGGATCGCGTTCGGATCGTCAAGCGTTTTGCTTGACACGGCGGCGCGTTTCGGCTCGTCAAGTGATTTGCTTGACATGACAAGTCGCCGGGATCGCGTTTCGGACTGTCAAGCGCTTTGCTTGACGTGATGAGTCGCCGGGATCGCGTTTCGGATTGTCAAGTGTTTCGCCTGACACGAAAATTCATCGCGACAATACCGGCATAACAATATAAATGTAAAGGTAATGAGAACAGTAAGAGGATAACAACATGGAGAGTAAAAGAGCAGTCATAACGGGTATAGGCGCGGTAACGCCGATCGGAAATAATGTTGAGGATTCGTGGAAGAATATCGTGGCGGGCAAGCATGGTTTTGCGCCCGTGACGAAGATCGACACGACGGACCTGAAGGTCACTATCGGCGGCGAGGTGAAGGATTTTGAATACGCGGACAAACGCGAAGCGCGCCGTATGGATCTCTTTGTCCAGTACGGGATAACGGCGGCGGGCGAGGCGCTGAACATGAGCGGCCTTGTCAGCGGCGAAAACATTACGCCCGAACGCCTCGCGGTTTACGGCGGCAGCGGCATCGGCGGCATCACGACCCTCGAGCGCGAGATCGTCAAGGCGCACGAACACGGCCCGAAGCGGGTCACGCCGCTTCTCGCGCCGCTTATCATCACGAATATGCTCGCGGGTCAGATCGCGATAAAATATCAGGCGAAAGGGACGGCGCTCGGCATCGTTACCGCATGCGCCACAGGAACGGACGCGATAGGGCAGGCGTTGTTTTCGATACGGCGCGGCGAGGCTGACGCGGTTATCGCGGACGCCGCCGAAGCGCCATTCGCGCTGGCGACGTTTGCGGGATTCGAGAATATGACGGCCATGTCGAAGAGCGACGACCCCGACCGCGCGTCCATCCCCTTCGACCGCGAGCGCTCCGGCTTTATTATGGGAGAGGGCGCGGGCGCGCTTATTATAGAGGAGCTCGAACACGCAAAGGCGCGCGGCGCTGTGATCCTCGCGGAGCTTGTCGGCTACGGTTCCACCTGCGACGCGTTTCACATTACGCAGCCGGAGGAAACGGGCGAGGGCGCGGCAAACGCGATACGGCTCGCGCTCGAAAACGCCGGCATCAGGCCGGAGGAAGTGTCGTATATCAACGCGCACGGGACGAGCACGCCGTACAACGACCTCGTCGAAACGCGCGCCGTCAAGACCGTGTTCGGCGAGCACGCGTATAAAACCCCGATGAGTTCGACGAAGTCCATGACGGGCCACTTGCTCGGCGCGGCCGGTTCCACGGAAGCGGTGTATTGCGTGAAGGCGATAAACGAGGGCATTATCCCGCCCACGATCGGGTATAAGGAGCGGGACGAAGCGCTCGACCTCGACTATGTGACGGAAGGCAGCCGCAAGATGGATGTGAACGTGGCGATGTCGAATTCGCTCGGGTTCGGCGGCCATAACGCGAGTATAATAATAAGGAAATACCGATGAAACTCACGCGGGAACAGATACAGGAAATCATTCCGCATCGCGAGCCCTTCCTTCTGATAGATGAGGTGACGGAACTCGAGCCCGGCAAGCGCGTGGTGGCGACCCGGACGGTCGATGCCGGCGAGTATTATTTCGCGGGGCATTTCCCGCAGGAAAAGGTGATGCCCGGCGTACTCATTATTGAGGCGCTCGCGCAGGCGGGGGCCGTCGGCGTCCTCAGCCTGCCGGAGAACAAGGGCCGCATCGCGTATTTCGGCGGGATCAAGGACGCGAAATTTCGCGATAAGGTCGTGCCCGGCGACGTGCTGACGCTCGAAGTCGAGATAGACAATCTGCGCAGCCGCGCCGGTACGGGCGTCTGTACGGCAAAAAAGGGCGGCAAGGTCTGCTGCTCGGCGCGCATCACGTTTATGCTTGGCTGATATAGGGTGGCCAGTTTGGGCGCATGGGGCTTCGCCCCACCGGGCTATCCGCTTGTATCTTTTTTGCCGGTGGCAAAAAAGGATACCGCTGCTATCCCTTGCGCGGGACATGCGCGCCATTCCGTGCCGTCTGCGCACCACCCCTTCTATCCCTTGTCAGAGGTACAGGAGCTTTAGCTCCGTCGTACCTCGAACATCGAGGAGCGCAGGGCTTCAGCCCGTGGCGCTCTACCGTGCGCGAAAAGGCGGGAAAAGTATATGACGCATTCGTCCTTCCTGCGGCGTACCCATTTCTCGCGCGGGCAACAAAACATACGAGAGAGGACACAACGAAAGCCCCCTCATTATGCCGTCTCCCTT
>JAISEX010000083.1 GCA_031263875.1 Eubacteriales Family XIII. Incertae Sedis bacterium
TGCCTGTTTTACGCGGCTTCAGCCGCAGTGTAAAACAGGACAGCGAAGCGAGCAACGCGAGCGGAGGAGAGAGCGACCGCAGGGAGCGAACGTTGCGTCACCTTCGGTTCCCCGCGACCGGCACGGGCGTGTCACCCCCGGAGCGGTAATCCGAGGCTCGCTTACGCTCGTCTCTCCAATGAGGGGAAGTGCCTTCCCCTCAAACTCCCCTTCGCGCCGCTGCGCGTCGCCGTCGCTCCGCTTAATCTCGTTACACTCCCTCATAAGCGGCTCCGTTTAGATTACAGCTCACAGTTTTGCCAAAACACCCGCGGCGGTTACCAAAGACTTCTACCGCTCGCCTGATATTACATCCTCCGCCTCGGCATAGTACATCTTATTGACCGCATTGATATAAGCGTTGATGCTCGCCTCGATCACGTCCGTGGAGAGCCCGCGACCGGAATACTCCGCGCCGGATTCGCCCTTCACCACCACGGTCGCGTCGCCCTGCGCGTCCTCGCCCTCCGTTACCGACTCGATGCCGTAATCGACGAGCTCCAACTGCTTCCCCACGATTTTATCGATGGCCGCATACGCCGCGCCGATCGGCCCGTCACCGCGCGCCACCTTCTCGATCGACTTCCCGCCGCGATTGAGCTTTATCGCCGCAGTCGCGGTAATGGTATTGCCGCTGTTTATCACAAAGCTCTCAAGCATAAAGGTCTTCGGCACCTGCACGGATTCCTTCGCGATAATAGCTTCTATATCCTTATCATATACGCGTTTCTTCTTGTCCGCAAGAACCTTGAACTTTTCAAACGCGACGGTGAGTTCCGCATCGGAAATCTCATAGCCCAGGCTCACGACGCGGTCGCGGAACGCGTGCTTGCCGGAATGCTTGCCGAGCACGAGATTGTTTTCCTTCAGCCCCACCGATTCCGGCGTCATGATCTCATACGTGAGCGCGTTTTTCAAGACGCCGTGCTGATGGATGCCCGCCTCATGCGCGAAAGCGTTCTCGCCCACCACCGCCTTGTTCGGCTGCACCTTCACGCCCGTTATGCGCGAGAGCAGATTCGACGAACGCATGATTTCCGTCGTGATAATATTCGTGTCGGCCCGGTACTCCCCGCGGCGGACCTTCAGCGCCATCACGATCTCCTCCAGCGCCGCATTGCCCGCGCGCTCGCCGATGCCGTTCACCGTGCATTCCACCTGACGCACTCCCGCGCGTATGGCCGCAAGGCTGTTCGCGACGCCGAGGCCGAGGTCGTTATGGTCGTGGCAGGACAACGTTATCTTCGTCAAGGACGGCGCTTTCTCCTGAATCGACATGAAAAATTTATAGCGTTCCTCCGGCGTGGAGTAACCTACGGTATCCGGCAGATTGACCGTCGTCGCACCGGCAGCGACCACGCCCTCGCAAACCTTCGCGAGAAAATCCATATCGCTGCGCGTCGAATCCTCCGCGGAAAACTCGATATTCGCGCAATACTTCTTCGCGTATTTCGTCATCGCGATCGCCTGCTCCAGCACCTGATCCGGCTTCATGCCGAGCTTGTGCTCCATATGCAGATCGGACGTGGCGATAAAAAGATGGATCCGCGGATCGGCCGCGCCCTTCACCGCCTCCCACGCCCGGTCGATATCCGGGGCCGTCGCGCGCGCAAGACTTGCGACCGTGCAGTTCTTCAGCGACTCCGCCACCGTCTTGACGGAAAGAAAATCGCCGGGGGACGATATCGCAAAACCGCTCTCGATAATATCGACGCCCATGCGCTCAAGCTGCTTCGCCATCTCGATCTTTTCCTTCAGATTCATGCTCATGCCCGGCGACTGCTCGCCGTCGCGCAGAGTCGTGTCAAAGATTTTGACGTGTGCGAATTCCGTTTTGCTGTCTGTCATGTTTGTACCTTCCTTTCGCCGCTCACCATGAGCGCCCCGCCTCGGAAGCTCTTATTTGATGGAAATAAAAAATCCCCGAAGCTGCTAACCTTCAGGGACGAAATAATTTCCGCGGTACCACCCTGTTTACCGGACGAGCCGGTCACTCGGTAGGATTCCATCAAATCCTTGGCTGATAACGGCGCCTGCCGTCGTTCCTTACTGCCCGCCTCTACGTGCGTCGGTTCGGGAACGCTGCTCGGGAGCGAGGACACCTTCGTTCTGCGTACCGGCTCACAGCCCCGCCGGCTCTCTGTAACGCTTTCTCGGAAAGATAGACTCCGTCATCGCATTTGATTTAAAAATATTATACCGAATCGAAACGAACTCGTCAAACGAAAATCTAAATTTGCCCGTCCGCGCCTCTGTGAATTTCAACGAACGTGTTTTTTCTCGTTCGATAATGCGGGCGCATGGGGCTGTTCAGAAGGAGATAAGGCGGCCCAATTGTTAAAATTTTAACAATCGTGAGCTCTTAGATACGAGGAAACAGCCCCACCGGGCTCTGCGGGGCTGCGCTTCGCTTCGGCCACGGCGCGTAAGACCAGCGCGAGAAATGCGAAATGCCATATTTCCATTTTATGCAAATATGCATATGTCTAAATCTGCGCCGCGGCTGCTGCCGCACCCCTCCGATCCCTTGCGCGGTAAGGCGAGAAAAGCCTCTGGCACGCCCGTCCTCCTACGGCGAACAGGTTTATCCTGCGCGCACCGGTCACACGCGAGAACCAGACACGACATAAGCCCCATCTCCCCGCCGTCCCCCGTCTTATCGCCATTTTCCGGGCGGCAGCGGGCGGCAGAATGCCGCCCCTACGTCTTTTCGGGCAGCGATTTTAGCAGCTATGTCCCGGAATCAAACGGTCATAGTGAGCAACGCGAGCGTGAGGAGCGTCAGCGATGAAGCAATCCAGCCTTACTATGCTTTCTGGATTGCTTCGCTGCGCTCGCAATGACAGTAGTGCACACGTCCCTCATGCGCTGGGATTGCGGCTCAGAGGCCGCAATGATACTGAGAACAGGAGCCGCACATCTCTGCGCGACCCCCGTCCTACTCATGCGAACTATGCTTTATTAATTCGGCCTAGCTTACCCACTCACCGTTTCCTTTGAACGTGTAGATTTTTCCGCCGATACTCCGGTTGCCAATCAGCATCTCGCCATTCCCCGAAAGGTAGAACCATGCTTTATAGATATTATCGTAAAGCCAGCCGATTTTCATTTCTCCGTTTCCCGTGAGATAAAACCACGCCCTGTAATCCTTGTCGTAGAACCAGCCGACTTTCATGGCCCCGTTCCCGGTCAGATAGAACCACGATTTGTAGTTTTTATCGTACTGCCAACCGACCAACATATGGCCGTCGGTGTAATCAAGAAGATACCACGCCTTGTAATTCGTGTCGTAGAACCAGCCGGTTTTCGCGACGCTATCGACGAAATACTTCCACGCGCCGT
>JAISEX010000234.1 GCA_031263875.1 Eubacteriales Family XIII. Incertae Sedis bacterium
GGGGGAGTTGAATTTCGACCTCGACGGAACGCGGTGGGTACATCAGACCAGCGCGCCCGACTTTCTCCTGACGATAGATACCAGCGGTGGAGCGGGTAATACGAATATCTCCGGCGCTACCGTCAGCTTGGCCGACTTTGGGCATAATAATTATCAACTGACAGATCCAAATACCCACGTATTTCCTCTTTTGGATGCGGGCGGTGGGGGTCAACTCGATGGCGATCCGGCCAACAGCACCGCGTACGCCAAGGGCCCTGGATTCCTGACAGGCTACAACTTCAAAATAGATAAGGTGGGCCCGCTAAATAACAACACCCAGCAATACCTCTTCGCCTACCTGCAAAACCAGGAGGCCGCGCACGAGGCGCGGATCCTGACCGAGGGGCGCGCGGCGGGGCTGGGCTTCCTGCGCGCGTCGTGGCTGCCCGACCACAGCTATCAGCAGGCCGATCTCGCGCTTTATCAGGAGGGTACGTACAAGTCGTGGGTGCCGTTCGCCGGCATCGACGGCGCGTGGGCGCGCGTTGACACGGGCGGGGACGGCAGGTACGAGGTCAGCGGCATCAACGGGCTTCTGGGCATCGCGCGCGAGGACAAGAAGCCGGGCGAGTCGCTTCTGACGGGCCTTTTCATCGAGGCCGGCTACGGCGATTACGACACGCGCAATAGGATCTGGCACGACCCGAATTTCATCGACATGAGGGGAGACGGCACGCTGCGCTTTGTGGGCGGCGGCATAATGGCCCGCAAGGAGTGGTCGAACGGCGTCCGGCTGGAGGGTTCGTTCGGGGCGGGGCAGATTAAAAACGAGTTCCACTCCAGCGATTTAATCGACCCAACTACCAACCTGGAGGCCGACTACGACGTCTCGGTGCCGTACTACGCCGTGCACGTGGGCCTTGCCCGCGCGTGGATGCTGAACGAGCACAGGCGTTTCGACCTGATCGGAAGATACTTCTGGACGCGCCAGGAGGGCAAGGGCGCGGTTCTGCCCAACGGCGAGATTGTCGAGTTCGACGACGACGACTCCAACCGCGTCCGGCTGGGCGGCAGGCTGACTTTTATACGCGACGAGCGCCGCGAGTGGTACCTGGGCGCGGCAGGCGAGTACGAGTTCAGCGGCGAAGTTAACGGCTGGGGCGGCGAATACGCTCTCGACTCGCCGAGCCTGGAGGGATTTACCGGCATCGGCGAAATCGGGTGGATCTTCCGAGGGACGAAGGACGACTCGTTCTCGTTTGAAACGGGGCTTCAGGGCTATCTCGGGCGCATGCGCGGAATATCCGGCGGGATCAGGATGGAGTGGCGCTTCTGACGGCCGCTTCCCGGCGATACGATTGACGTTGAAATGGCGGCGTGAAACGCCGCCATTTTCTTGCCGCGCGGCCCGTTTGCGCGGTAACAAGCTTTATATGATAGAATATTCTAATTGGATGCGCGCCAGCAAAAAGTCCGAAAGGGGTTGTAATGTTTGAAGTCGGAGATACTCTCCCAGGAAAAAAATATTGTGTCCGTAAAAGTCGAATACGAATCCGGCGAGGTCGACGCCGCGGTTGGCAAAACCGTGAGGGAACTGTCGCGAAAAGCGAATATAAAAGGTTTCCGCAAGGGGCACGTTCCCAGAAAAACCCTTGAGTTGATGATGGGGAAAAATTCCATATACAGGGAAACGCTGGAGCATATGGCGGAGACGGCGCTCGAAAACGTAATCTCCGAGTACGAGCTGGAACCCGTCGTCGATCCGAAGATCAAATTGGGGGATCTCGCGGAGGGGAACGCCCTCGACATGGAATTTACGTTCGAGGTTCGTCCCGAGGTGAACCTTCCCGACGTCTCCGAGCTTTCGGCCGAAAAGACCGTGTTCACGGTCGGCGGCGAGGAAGTGGACGAGACCCTGCGCCAGGTACTCGAATCGAACGCGCGCATGGAGCCCATCGACGACGATCGTCCCGCGACTGAGAGCGATATAGTCGAAACTCAATATACGTCGTACCAGGTTCAAGGCGGCGATAAATTGAAAAGCCTGGAGAAAAACAAAAGGAACACGCTCCACCTATCGACGATCAGGAAGGATATCGCCGAAGCGATAATAGGCCGCAGGCCCGCCGAGCAGTTTTCATTCGACATAACGCTGGAGGACGATTACCCGAACAAAAACATGGCCGGATCCACCGTCCGCTACGAAATGGAAATACTCAACTTCATGAAGCGGGTTGTGCCGGAGGCCAATGACGAAACGATACAGGAGATATCATCCGGAAAATTCAATACCGTCGATGAGCTTAAAGCCGATCTGAGAAGACATCTGGAGGAAGACGCGTCGGGGCGCAGCGAGGCGAGCTTGCAGGAGTCGGCCGTCAAAGCGCTCGCCGAGGCGGCCGAAATAGACGTGCCCGAGACCATGATAGACAGGCAGTATCTGGCGATGCGCCGCGCCCGGGACAGCCAGCTTCAGAAGGACATCGGGAAATCACTGGACGATTATCTGGAGAGCAACAACCTGAGCGTCGAGGAATATGACGAAAACATCAGGAAGCGCGCCGCGGATGCCGTCAGAAACACGCTGGTTCTCGACGCCCTCGCGGAGAGGGACGAAATATCCTTCACCCAGGACGACGTGAACGAGGAGATCGTCCGCATGGCGAACGGGATGAGTGTCAACCCGCAGGAACTGGCCGACGTGCTGAGCAAGAACCGTAAAGAGTTCGTCAATCTCACCGCGCGCGTCCGGACGAGAAACACGGTGAAACATCTCGCCTCGCTCGTGAAAGTGACGGAGAAGGCGGCGGAGCATCATCACGGCGACGAGGGGGAGGAACACGGCGAAATGGACGAAATCGCGCGGATTCCGGCGGAGGACGAGGTATAGAAAAATGACGGAAGATATCGAGCGCCCCGCGTCGTACCTGGTTCCGATTGTCGTCGAACAGACCGGTCGCGGCGAGCGGTCTTACGACATATACAGCAGGCTTTTGAAGGACAGGATAATATTCATCGGTTCCGAGATAGAGGACGGAATGGCGAACCTGGTCATAGCGCAGCTGCTGTTTTTAGAGAGCGAGGATCCGGACAAGGACGTGTTTCTCTACATCAACAGCCCGGGCGGGGTCGTCACGTCGGGACTCGCGATTTACGACACGATGCGGTATATAAAGTGTCCGGTCTCCACGATATGCACCGGTCAGGCCGCGAGCATGGCCGCCGTGCTCCTCGCGGGAGGGGACGGCGGCAAGCGCATCGCGCTGCCGAACGCGCGCATAATGATACACCAGCCGACCGGAGGTTCCAGGGGCCAGGCGGTGGATATCAAAATACAGGCGGACGAGATACTGAAAACGAGACACGTTCTGAACGACATACTGGCGCGTCATACCGGTCAGCCGATGGACAGGATAGA
>JAISEX010000261.1 GCA_031263875.1 Eubacteriales Family XIII. Incertae Sedis bacterium
CCAAGACACATGGGATGTCCGGACTTGCAGGCGCTCTTGCCGGCCTGCGTTTCGCCGTAGGGTATGCCGAACTCGGCGCAGAAGTTTTCAAGCGTTTCGCCCGCCTCGGAGTATTTGACGCCGCCGCCAACGATTACAAGCGGGAACGAGGCGCCCGCGATAACGGAAGCCGCGTCTTTGAGTTCCTCCGGTGAAGCGACCGGGCGATTTATGCGGTGTACGCGTTTTTGAAAAAAATATTCCGGGTAATCATAGCTCTCGCCTTCCGTGTCTTGGGAGAGGGCTATGCATACGGCGCCGGTTTCCGCGGGATCCGTAAGGACCCTCACAGCGTTGATCATGGCCGTCATAAGCTGTTCGGGGCGAATGATCCTGTCCCAGTATTTGCACACGGGTTTGAAGGCGTCGTTCGTCGTTACGGAAAGGCTGCCGCTCTGCTCAAGCTGCTGCAGGACGGGATCGGGCCGGCGTGTGGCGAAGGTATCCGCCGGGAATACCAAGAGCGGTATGTTATTCACCGTGGCCGCAGCGCAGGCCGTCACCATGTTCGCCGCCCCGGGCCCCACCGACGAAGCGCAGGGGATGATCTTCCGCCGGTTAAGCTGTTTTGCGAAGGCCGCGGCCGCGTGGCACATTCCCTGTTCATTTCTGCCTTGGAAGACTTTCAATCCGCCGGGGTTTTCATCCAAAGCCTGCCCAAGCCCCAAGGCTGTCCCATGTCCGAATATTGTAAAAATCCCCTCGACGAATTTATCCTCCGAACCGTCGAATGAAATATATTGTCGGTCCAAAAATTTTACCAATGCCTGCGCGACTGTCATACGCATAGTAAGCGCCTCCTTTCGATTAAGCTCCGGTGACCATATCGCCGTATTGCCTCTTGCCGGCGGCCATAAACTCTTTCAATTCATCCGGCGTAGGCATATTTGGGGCGCAGCCGTGGGAAGCGACCAGAAGCGACGCCGACGCGCTTCCGAGTTCAAGGCAGTCCGTCATGTCCATACCCTCAAAAACGCCGTACAGGAACGCGGACGCGTAACCGTCTCCGCCGCCGAAGCCCTTCAGCGCGTTTACGGGGAACGGTTTTACGGAATACCTCCCGCCGTCCGGCGTGTACGCGGAGGAACCTTTTTCGCCGTGTTTGATCACAACGATTTCAGCGTTCATACCATGCCAGTACGCAGCACTTTCCTCGTCGTTCATACCCGGCGCCGCCGGAGCCTCGGCGAGGTCGTATTCCTCTCGCGATCCGAGGATTATTGCTGCTTCGCGCGCCGCCGTCATGTAATAAATTGATGTTTCATCTTTATTTTTCCAATTATATTTCCGATAGTCGATATCAAAAATAATCGGAGTGTTTACGCGTTTCGCCAGAAAGATCGCCTTGAGGGCGGCTTCGCGCGACGGGCTTTCGCACAGCGCGGTGCCGGAAATAAGCAAGGCCTTCGCGCCTTTGATGTATTCCTCGTCTATGTCGCCCACGTTCAGCGCAAGATCGGCCGCTTGATTCCTGTACATCAGTATGCTGCTCTCGTTCGGGCTGCGTATTTCGGTAAATGTAAGTCCCAGCTTTTCTCCGTTCTCGCACCTGCGCATCTGCGATGTGTCTATGCCTTCCGCTTTGAAAAAATCCGTAACGAAATCGCCGAATCGATCGTCGGACACCCTGCCGAGAAAACCGCATTTCTTCCCGAGCCGCGACAAGCCGACGGCGATGTTCGCGGGTGAACCGCCCACATATTTTTTGAATGTCGTGCTTTCCGCCAAAGTCATGTAATAATCGACAGGGTTGAAGTCGATCGCCGCCCTGCCCAGAAGGATCAGATCCATGGGTCGATTTTGGTCAAATTTCATCGTGTTCATTTTGCGTCATCCTCCTTGTGTGATAAATTTTTGACAATCAATCCGCATTATTAAATATCTCGATATGCTCCGCGGCGGTTTTTCGCACCTCTTCCACCGCCGCCTCATTCAAACCGAAATAATCACGAAGCTTTTCGTCCGTGTTCCTCAGGTAACCGGCGACGCCGCGCACGAGGGCGTCGAAGGTCGCCGTAGCGATATTTATTTTTCTTATGCCGAGCGTTATCGCTTTTTGAAAATCCTCCGCCGATATGCCCGAACCGCCGTGCAGCACAAGCGGCGCCGAGGTGCGCGCTCGCGTCCCCCCGAGCACATCGAAATCCAACTTCGGCTTTCCCTTGTAATGCCCGTGCGCGTTCCCGAAAGAAATCGCAAGTGCGTCGCAGCCTGTTTTCTCCGCGAATTCGGCGGCGTCATCGGGATCCGTATACACGGCCCGCTTTTCCGGACCGCCCTCGCTGCCGCACAAAACGCCGATTTCCGCTTCGAGGCTCAAGCCCCTGTTTTTCGCCCAGGAAGCGATTCTCGCGGTTTCGCGGATATTGTCGGCGAAGCGCAGCGCCGATCCGTCGAACATGATTGAAGTAAAGCCTATGTCCGCCGCCGTTTCCATCACGGGGAAGCTCTCGGCGTGGTCGAGCTGAACGGCTATATTCACCGTCGAGCGCCGCGCCGCGCTCACCATCATCGGGCCCATCAATTCAAGCGGAGAGGATGTGAGCCGCTTTTCCGCGATCTGAAGTACGATCGGGCTGTCCGCTTCTTCGGCGGCCGCCACAACGCCGATCAGCATCTCCATGGAGCCTACGTTGAACGCCCCAACGGCCCGTTCGTGTTTTTCCGCGTGAGACATCAATTCTTTCAAAGAGCAAAGCGCCATTTAGTCTGTCCTCCGTTTAGTTTCCCAAAAGTTCCCGCTCTATGCGCAGGCGCGCTTCCGGGGCTTGTTTTTGCATTTTGTCCGGGAAGCCGAAATAACTTACGCAGGCGATGGATTCGCCTCCGACGGGAAAAACCCTTTTCGCGAAGCCCACGCGCCGCAGCGTTTCAAATACGCCGTCAAAATCCACGTCGCCCTCTCCCATTGCCAGATGCTGATGCACAACCGCGTCTTTATCGCTCAGCCAAGGCGGATTCACTATGTACCGGCAGTCCCGTTCCTGATTGAATGTGTCCGCGAACAGCACGTGGCTGAGGCTGTCCCCCGCGTATTCCAGCATATGCCGGACATCCCCCTTGCCCTTGTCGTAGAAGAAGCCGTGCGGGCAGGAATAGACATAGGTCAGATTGTCGGAACGGAAGCTTTTCACCATGTCCGCGGTTTCGTCGTTAAGCTCGCAGAAATCGTAGGGATGGGACTGAATCTCAACGCGTATGCTTTCTTTTTCAAACAGGGGCAGCAATTCATCCATCGATCTGAACCACATGCCGCTGCACAGCTCCTGCCGGCTCGGGTCGCCGGAAAGCTCCGTATTGATCACCCGGACACCCATATTTACGGCGAGCCTCACGATTTGCCTCCAGTTATCCACGGCGAGCCTGCGCGCCTCCTCCGTTGGGCCGGACCAGCGATACACCGCGATAAACGAACTGATTTCCACGCCGGTTTCACGCAGGGCCTTCCTGTATTCCGACTCGCATTCCCTTGAAAACAAGGGGCGCTTATAGAACGGATTGATTCGCGGATGGGGCGACTGCTCAATGTATTTATAACCCCAGTCCGCCACCTGATGAACCATATCGTTAATGCTCATTTGTTTCGCCAATACGTCTGCGTCGAACGCGATTTTCATTGCATAGCTCCTTTCATGAACGGTCGGCGAGGATACTCTCCGGCGCTTGGTTCTTGCCGGATTCTCTCGCTACAAGCTCCCGTATTACAACCGGGTATTCTATATCCAGACGGTAAAACAACAGGACTGTAAGTTTGTTAAAAAGCGAAAGGAAACCACGTTTCATAACCCCGTTGGTGCCTTTCGCAGAAAGGCGAGTTTATAATCATGAGAAAACCAAGCAGCGCAACCCCATAAACAAACAGGTTCGATATGGTCTTCAATGCGCGCGCTGTTTGGAAAACCGCTTCTCCGTTGTACCCGGAGGACGCCATAATGGAGCCGATCAACGCGGAGCCGATACCTTGTCCGAATTTCTGCCCCGAAGTGGAAGCGGACTGAATAGCGCCTGCGGTCCGTACCCCCGTTTTCCACTGACCGTATTCTATTGAATCCGCAATCATGGTAAATATCATACCCAAAATCGGCGTCATGCCAATACCCCGCAAAAGTCCGCCAATCGTGATTACAACAATGCTTGAGGAATCCACCAAGACAAT
>JAISEX010000038.1 GCA_031263875.1 Eubacteriales Family XIII. Incertae Sedis bacterium
TCACTGCCCACGCGAAGCGAGTCCACGCAAGTTCCCAAAGTCTATACAAAATCGCCAGGAATGCTCATTTTGCGACCGCAGCACGCATAGGGAAACCTCACCAATTGAACGCCCCACGATGCTCTGTCAACCAAAACACCTGACGCCCCCACAACCTTACCGCGAGGTACAAGACCTGATAAAATTATTCACGACGTCCGAACTGTTATTCGTTCTCCACGCGATAAGGGCATGCTGCACCACCTTCGGATCGGTGAGCGGATACAGTTTTATCTGATCGCCGAAGTGGTCGCAGATATTTTTGCCGCAGATGCCGAAGCCCATATCGTTCTTGACCGCCATCTCGAACGCGTAATACGACGTCGTGTATTTTATGTCCTTCGGGTCGAAACCGAGTTCGCGGCATATGTCTATCGCCCGCAGCTCGGCCTCGCCGAATTCGACGGTGGACGTCAGGAACAGCGGCATATTTTTCATCGCATCGAGCGGGATATCATCGCCGGACGCGTGCGGATTATTCGCCGAAATAGCGATAAACGTTTCGAGATCGGCGATCGCCTCGACGGAAACGTTCCGGTACCGCCCGAACCCGACCGAATACGTAAACAATACGTCGAGCTTGCCGCAGGTCAGTTGCACGAGAAGATCCTTGAAACTCACCAGATCTATCTTGAAGATCACATCGCCGTTCTTGCTCTCGTAGCCCTCCACCACCTTCTGCATCTCCTGAAGGATCTCCGACGAATCGATGCAGCCGACGCGAATGATTTTGTCCTCCGCGTCGTAAAAATTGCGCATATGGCTCAGCGCCAATCCCAATTCCTCGTAGATTGGCTTCAGCTCCTGATAGAGAAACTCGCCCTGGTCGGTCAGCTCGACGCCCTTATTCGTGCGCACAAAAAGTTTCCTGCCCAAGCTCTCCTCGAGCCGCTGGATCCACCGGCTCACGGCGGACTGGTTGAGAAAGAGTTCGCGCGCGGCCTCCGACAGATTAAGCTGCTCGGCGACCGTGAGAAATATCACTATCTGTTGTAAGGTAATATTGTTCAGCATAGATTCAGTATATTACATGCCTCCCCTATATGCCAACGATCCGCGCCGTTTCAAATGCCGCAGCCGTGGCGTTCATAATGTTTCGCGGCCTTACGCAATCGCCGATCTCGTAGAATTCCGGCGCGCAGTACCGCAGCGAATCCGCTTCGGCCGAAAGCGGCGCCTGACCGACGGCATAGACGACCGTGTCCGCCGCAAACAGTTTTTCGCCGTCAAACGCGCCGTCCGCGCTTTCGCATATGGCGCCTTCGCCCGTTATCCGCACAGCCTTCGTATTCAGCGAAATGCCGATCCCATAGCGCGCTATCTCGACGTTCAGCGCCTTCATATGCTGAAAATTTCCACCGTCGTTTACCCGGTCCGCCATCTCGACGATACTTGCTTTCTTGCCGAGCGTCGAGAGATAGATCGCCAGCTCCATGCCGACGAGCCCCGCCCCGAGTATCACGACCGCGCCGCCGGTTTTATCGGGATCGCGGTACGCGTCCTCCGCAGGCAGGACATTCTCCCCGTCGATGCCGGGAATTTTCGGCACGACCGGGCGCGCGCCCATCGCGGAAATTATCGCGTCGGGTTCAATGTCCCGCGCGTATGTTTCCGTGACCGCGGTGTCCGTGCGCACGTCGACCCCCGCTTCGCGCACCGTGCGCTCCTGATACCGCAAATATTTTTCGAGCTTCTGTTTGAAGCCGACCTTTTCCTCACAGAGCAGCGTGCCGCCGAGCCGCGATTCTTTTTCGCATAATATGACCTCGTGGCCGCGTTCCGCGCAGGTCAGGGCCGCCTGCATCCCCGCGACGCCGCCGCCCGCGATCAAAACTTTCTTCCGCGCCGCGGGCCGCATTTCGAGCTTAATTTCCTGTTCGCGGCCGATTTCGGGATTGATGGCGCAGAAGAACTGTCCCGTATGCATCAGCTCCGAGAAACACGCGAGGCAGCGCATACATGTGCGTATCTCGCCGCTTTTACCCGCGCGGGCCTTCTTCGGGATGTCCGGATCGGCGAGCAGACCCCGCGCGATCTCCAACACATCGGCCTTGCCCGAGGCGATGATCTCCTCCATCTGTTCCGGATCTGCGAGCGCGCCGACCGTCGCGACCGGCGTATTTATCTGCTTCTTCACTTCAGCCGCAAACCTGACGTTCACCCCGTCAGGCAAAAACATTGACGGATGCGTGACCGTGAAAACTTCCTCGACCTCGTGGCTGCCGGCGGATACGTGGATCAGATCGGCATGCCCGTCGAGCTGCTTCGCAAACGCGATCCCTTCGTCTATATCGTAACCGCCCTCGTAACATTCGGAGCCGCTGATGCGGACTTCTATGGGAAAATTCCGGCCGACCTTCGCGCGTATCGCGTCGAGAACGGCGACCGTCAGACGCGCCCTGTTCTCTATAGCAGACCCGCCCCACCGGTCCGCGCGCGTATTCAGCACGGGATGCATAAACTGATGGAGCAGCCAGCCGTGTCCGGCGTGAACCATCACCATACCGAAACCGCAGCGCTTCGCGAATGCCGCGGCGTCGGCGTATTTCCGGATCGTGTGCTCGATAATTTTCTCCGTCATCGCCCGCACCGGCCGGCCGTTATCGTCACAATCGACGGGGCCGTAGGCGATACCGGGCGGGTCCATCCACCGGTTCGCGTACATGCCGGAGTGGGAGAGTTCGGCGGTCGGAACAGCGCCTGAGCGCGTAACGGCGGCCGTAATAAGCGCGTAGGGATGGTGACAGTAATCCCGGTCGAGCCGCCCGTGATAGGGACTGCCCATGCCGAGCTCGGAATCCACCATGCACTCGCCGACCGTGACCGACGCCGCGCCGCCGATCGCTTTACGGGCATAATAATACGCGGCGGTCGGCGCGAGCTTGCCGTCAAGATCCATATCCTGATACCCCGTCGGCGACGCGAATATCCTGTTGCCAAAATGCGTCCCCGCCAAAGTTATCGGTTCAAAAAGTTTCTTATACTTATTCTCAAATGTCATGTAACTACTTCCTTATTCCTGTTCCGTTACGGGAGCTGCGCGGCCTCGCCGCTTCGCCTTCGGCGTCATCAGTTTCATACTCCGCCTATAAACCTGCATATTCGCGGCGATGGCGGCGATAATGATGATGCCCTGAACGAACTTCTGATAATCCGGCGGCACGCTGAGCAGGATCAGCATGTTGTTTATCACGCCGACGAACAGCGTCCCGAAGATGGCGCCGGATATTCCGCCCTCGCCTCCGAACACGTTGATGCCGCCGATAACCATGGCGGTCAGCACCGTCCCCTCGTAGCCGCTTGCCGTGACCTGACTGACGCTCATGTTGAACGAGGCCAGCACGATCCCGCCGATGCCGCAGATAAAACTGCAGAGCACGTAGACGCAGATGATATGCTTGTTCGTGTTGATGCCGACGAGTTTTGACGCGAGCGGGTTGCCGCCGACCGCGTAACATCTTCTGCCGAAATTCGTCCGCGAAAGCACCACCGCCGTGATCGCGACGCA
>JAISEX010000102.1 GCA_031263875.1 Eubacteriales Family XIII. Incertae Sedis bacterium
ACAACGCACAGGAGCGCCGCAATTACAAGCAGAGTGATGAGCGCCTTCTTCATTCGTACTGTTTTTCGTACCCGCATATCCGTATCCTTTTGTACCTCATCGACGATCCCTTTGTGTCGATCATCATAAAATTTCCCGCGTGGCCGCAATGCCGTTATTGGAGCATGTTTAATATTTTATTTATTTGTATATTATTCCTTGCGCATACTCGTCGAAATTCCGTACCGTTAGCCGAAATTCCCGACCTCGCTCAGCGGGCTTCCCGCGTCTTCGCGGATTCGCGCCCGGGAGCCACTGCCCCCGGCGGCGCCAGGCCAGCCGCTTCGTCACCGATAAAATCAGCCGCTTCAAACGCAAACGCGGACCGTATATCCAGTTCCGCCGGCGTATTTTTCACCCCGCCCAATATGTATTCCTTCGTTTCGGGCTGTTTTTCCATGAGCTTGCCGAGATTGCGTTTCGCCTTCGTCAAATTCGACGACACCGTGCCGATACTGATATCGAGCTCAGCCGCTATCGTGCGGAGTTTATATTCTTCGTAATAGTAGAGATAGAGAATAATGCGCTGGCGCGGCGGCAATTCGCTGATCAGCGAATACAGCTTTATCCGCGCATCGGAGTTTTCATACGCCTCGGCCGGCATATGCTCGACGTCGCTTTCACTGAGTTTTTCCGTATCGACCACACCGTTGATATCGACCGCGCCGACGAGCGGGTTGCGGGTATTACGCCTATTGTGCGCAATGCAGGCGCGCACGATTATCTTCCGCAGCCACGCCGTAAAAGCGTTCGCGCTGCGCAGCGTACCCAGCCCCTTATAGACGGCGATATAAACCTCCTGGGCAACGTCCTCACCGTCTTCTTTGCTCGTCAAAGTCGCGCACATATAGACTATGTACTTTGAATACATCTTAATGAGTTGCTCAAAAGCCTCGCTATCACCGTTCACAGCGAGCTTGATGGTTTCCTCAATCAATTTTTTACCCCAATATCCTTTTTCTCTTTGGATACTTCTCAAAACCCGTCTGTAGGGGTTCGCCGTGATCCGGCGGAGGAAAGCGGAAATACCGGAGGTATTTCGAGAATAGCCGCGGAGCCGCAGGCGAAAGCCGGGCTGCGAAGCTACCTCACATCTTCAACGCGCACCCAAAACGTTACCGAAGAAACGTGACAAATGCGCAGCGAAAACATGCAACAGAGATTTTTAGAAGTGTCCTGATATAAGAGAGAAGCCTTTTACACCTTTTTATGCCTTAGAAATAATATTAATTTTTACGGCCCTTAATTTGCTGTATCCGCCGTTCGGCATCGCGCTTCGCAATAGAGTCGCGCTTATCGTACAGTTTCTTGCCTTTACCGACCGCAATTTCCATCTTTGCGCGGCCATGCTCGTCCAAATAAACCGAGAGCGGGATCAGGGTATGCCCCTGCTGCTGCACCTGCTCGTTCAACCGCCGTATCTCCTTTTTATGCAGGAGAAGCCGGCGCGTACGCAGCGGATCCGTATTCTGGATATTCCCGTGTGAATACGGGCTGATGTTCATGCCGATAATAAAAACTTCGCCGTTTTCCACGCGCGCGTAACTCTCCTTCAGGCTGACGCGGCCCGCGCGCACGGATTTGATCTCCGTGCCCGTAAGCTCCATGCCCGCCTCAAGGCTATCGATTATAAAATAATCGTGCCGAGCCGACTTATTGTTCGTTATGATTTTCTTCTTGGCCATGATTATATAAAAAGAGCAGTCACTTAATAACCCGCATATCGTTAAACGGGAACAGTTTGAACACCGCCTTGCCGATAAGGTTTTTCTTCGGAACAAAGCCGACGTCCGAGCTGCGGCTGTCCGTGCTCTGCTGCCTGTTATCGCCCATAAGGAAAAGCTCGCCGGCCGGGACCGTCACCTCGCTCATCACGCCGTCCGTCCGCCCGTCCTTCGTATACGGCTCATCCAGAGCCTTGCCGTTCAGATACACGCTTCCGTCATGGATCGCCACCGTGTCGCCCGGCAGACCGATAACGCGCTTGATAAGATTCTTTTTCACGCCCTTCTCGTCCGTAAGCTGGGAATGGAACACGACGACGTCGCCATGCTTCACCTCGCCGAACGTATACGCCTGCTTACTGAGAAATATATAGTCGTTCGGGTAGAGCGTATTGAGCATCGAATGCTCGCGCACTATCGTCGGCTTGATAAATTGCATAATGATAATGGCGATAAGAAGCGCTATCGCCACGTCGCGCGCCCAAATCAGCACGCCTCTGCTTATTATCCTGTTTTTCGGTTTAATTTCCGGTTCCATAGCATATTATTATACCATATTACCGCGGCGGAGGGGGAAAGCAGCACCGTGCTGTGCGGGAACGTACCATGTCATTGCGGACGTGTTCCGGAATCCATCTCCTTATCACTTATATCTTCACGAGTAAGAACTTCTCCGCAAAATTTAGCGAGTTCGGGCGCATCCTTGCAAGCGGCCTCCCAAATGACATCGTGGCTCATCTCATGATATTCATGCGCAAACATATTCCGCATGCCTTTAATAAAAGACCACGGCATTCTGTTCCGAGTCGAATCTTTAAATTCATCCGATAATTTATTGCTCAACTCTCCTATCTGCATAAGGCTCATGGAAATGGATTTATAGTAATCCCTATCAGCGAAAAATATATCAAAATCCTGCCCGTAGCGGTCAATGGTTTTCGCTATTTCCTCGCAATAATCTCTCATATGTTCAAGAATTTGAATATCACGTTCTTTCATAGATTTTCACCTTCTCCT
>JAISEX010000057.1 GCA_031263875.1 Eubacteriales Family XIII. Incertae Sedis bacterium
GCAGGGCGTCGGTGGCGGCCGTTCGGGTTTTCATAATGGTAATTATACGCCTTGGATAAAGCAAGCGTCAAAGCCAATTATACGGTAAAATAGTCGTATGGGAAAAACGGATTTTGACGTTATCGTTATAGGCGCGGGGGTGCTCGGCTGTTTCGCGGCGCGGGAGCTGCGCCGTTACGCCTTGCGCGTCTGCGTTCTCGAAAAAAACGCGGACATCTGCGCGGAGATAACGAAGGCGAACACCGCCGTGATATACGCGGGATACGATATGAAGCCCGGTACGCTGAAAGCGCGTTTGACCGTTCGCGGCAACCGCGAAATGGAAACGCTGTGCGCGGAGCTCGGTGTTCCGTATAATAAATGCGGATCGCTGCTTGTCGCGTCGGGTCCGGTAGCCGAACGGGTCCTTGCGGATAAATATAAAAATGGCACCGAGAACGGGGTCGCGGATCTGCGCCTTATCAGCGGCGATGAGGCGCGCGTTATGGAACCGGGACTCAGCGAGAGCGTAACAAAGGCGCTCTGCAGCCAGTCAACCGGAACGCTTGACCCGTGGGAGCTCGGCATAGCCGCGGCGGAAAACGCGGCGGCGAACGGCGCGGAATTTTGCACGGGCGTAAAGGTCACGGGCATAACCTACGCGCGTGGCGAGAAAAATTATATCGTCGGATATGAGGATGCGGGCGGCGGAGGCGAGTATCGCGCGGCGGCGGTCGTCAACGCGGCGGGGCTGTATGGTGACGACGTTCTCGCGACGTATAGAACGCCCGATTTTCGCATCGTGCCGACCAAGGCGGAATTTATCGTCCTCGATACGTATGCCGCCAAGTCCGTCAAGCGGATCATTTTTCAGCAGCGAGAGGAAGGCAAGGGCGTCACCATTGTGCCGACGGTGAGCGGCAATGTGCTGGTGGGGCCGACCGGTTTCCCGCGTGACGAACAGAAGGATGATGTGGGTACGACAGCCGACGGGCAAAAGCTCCTTGCGGACCGCGCGCGGGCGGTTATGCCGGATCTGCCCCTGACGCAGAAGATACGCTCGTTCGCGGGGGAACGCCCGAATATCTTTCACACCTCTGGGCGGGGATGGCCGGAGCCCGATAAAAGCCGCAGCATAAGCGAGCTGACGATACGCGAGGACGACGCGTCGCCGTGCCTTATCACCTTTGCGGGAATCAAAACGCCCGGACTGACCTGCGCGCGCCAGATAGGGGCGTACACGGCGGAGCGGGTCGCAAAGCGGCTCGGCGGGGCGGCGCGAAACGAAGGATTCGACGCGCGGAAACGGGCGCCTCTTTCGCCGGAGAGCGGGACGGCGGCCGGGCGGGTCGCCCACGAGTTATCCGCAGCGCCGACTGGCGAGGAACGCGGCGCGCATACGATTATCTGCCGATGCCGCGGTGTGACGGAAGCGGACGTGCGCAGAGCCATACGATCTCTTCCGGAAACGGCGGGCGTCAACGCGGTCAAACGCCGAACGGGTGCGGGGCAGGGCCGATGTCAGGGCGGTTATTGTCTGCAAAATATTATCGAGATAATCGCGGACGAGCGCGGCAAAGCGGCGCACGAAGTCGTGCTGGAGGGCAAGGATTCATACCTATTATTGAAACCGGATGAGCCGATGAAAAAACCGCCTCAGTCGCAAACCGCCGCTTATGCGCAAAGCGCGCTGATGACCGCCGCGGATTTATTCGCCGGGGATAAAAAAGAAGCGCGCGTCAACGTCGCCGTTATCGGGGGCGGGCCGGCGGGCTTGGCCGCCGCTGCGGAGGCGCGCAGGAACGGGGCGGAACACGTTCTTATTATCGAACGGCTACCGGAACTCGGCGGACTTCTCGGACAATGCGTCCATCGCGGTTTCGGCATGCGGAAATACGGCGGGACGCTGACCGGCCCGAACTACGCGGCCCGCCTGATAGACGAGGCGTACCGCTCCGGAGCCGAAGCGCTGACCTCGGCCACCGTTACGGCGGTAACCGAAACGCCCGGCGGTATTACCCTCGACGTCCGTTCCGCGTCGTTCGGCGAGAAGCGCGTACACGCGGACGCGCTGGTGTTTGCCGCGGGGTGCCGGGAACGGCCGATCGGCCATCTGCCCGTGGCTGGCACGCGTCCGGCGGGAATATTCACGGCAGGCGCGGCGCAGCGCCTGATGAACGTCGGCGGCTATTCCATCGGCACGAAGGCCGTGGTGCTCGGATCCGGGGACGTCGGGCTGATCATGTCCCGGCAGATGAAACGCGCGGGCATGGACGTGGCCTGCGTCGTGGAGCAGTCGTCGTCGGTCGGAGGAATGCCGCGCAACGTGCGCGAATGCCTGACCTCCCCCGGCATACCGCTGCTGCTAAACCGCACCGTGACCCGCGTGTACGGCGCGTCGCGGGTGGAAGGCGTGCGGATAGCGCCCACCGGCGATATGGCGGGGCGGGGGACCTTCGTTGCGTGTGATACGCTTATCGTTTCCGTCGGGCTGATCCCCGAACGCGACCTCCTGCACGGACTGCCACAGGGCCGCCGCATTTTTCTCTGCGGAAACGCGCACGAGATACTCCCGCTGGCCGACGATATCGCAACGAACGGCGCCCTGGCCGGCCGCGCCGCGGCGCTGTTCTGCCGGTAACGCGGGCGCATGGGGCAGTCAAAATGATTTTGTGAATAATCGCGGGATAATCCTCCACGCGGGCATTCGCCTGTCATTGCGAGCGAAGCGAAGCAATCCAGCAAACAATCCTGCGCGCAAGTATTTGCAACGATAGCCTCTTATTTTTGACTGCCCCACCGGGCTATCCGCTGCAATGCCGCTCATGCCATTGCCTGTCATTCCGGGCTTGCCCCGGAATCCCCCAGACCGAGGTATTTGTGCGAGCATAGTCCGCGGAATTTCCGCTGCTATCCCTTGCGCGTCGCCATCGCTGCGCTCCGGCTCCTTTGTGCGGGCAAAGAACCCCGCACGCCCCTCCTGCCTTCGGCGTATTCCTCTCTCGCACGCACACAAAAGGAGCGCGAAAACCGGCCGCGGCCCCAGCATCCTTCCCGTGCCGTCCCCACTTTCCCCATCGTTTTCCCCGGCTAGTTACAACGAAAAACCATGCCAAAGATCGAAAAATCACCGCCTCTTTTCAGCAAATTTACCCCTCCCAAAATATACTAATAATTTCTGCTTGACACAGCTCTGTTTCTGCCCTTATAATATACAGGCTGACCCTTTGAGGGGAGAGCGAGAATGCACCTTGAGAACCGAATATTGAAAACGAAAAGAAATCGAGTATAAGAACATCAAAATCGAGTTATTCCCGTAAGAAGCTGG
>JAISEX010000204.1 GCA_031263875.1 Eubacteriales Family XIII. Incertae Sedis bacterium
CCCCCGAGTCGACCAGAATGGACGACGTGCCGGATTCGAGAATTGGATAGGCGCTGCAGATGGCCGGCCGGTCGATCCCCTCGATGCGGCCGAGCACGAATATGCCCCCCGTCATGATCGCCCCGCTGTTTCCCGCCGATAAAAACAGGTCGCCCTCGCCGTTTTTCAGCGCTTCGAGCCCCATGACCAGCGACGACGCCGTCTTGCGCCGCACCGCCTTCACGGGCGATTCGTCCGTCTGTATCACCTCCGGCGCGTGCAGCACCGCGATCTTGGACTTGTCGTATTCCGCCTTTTCCAGCTCCGCCCGTATGCGGGCCTCGTCGCCGACAAGCAGGATCTCATGCTCGATCAGGTCGACGGTTTCCGCCGCTCCCTTTACGATCTCACCGGGCGCGTTATCGCCGCCCATGGCGTCAATTATCATTCTCATTTACTTGCCCTCCGTATCGAAGATTCCGCAGATAGTTTCACCCGACGCGATATCGGACACGATCCTGAGTCCTCTATCGCCCACCTCATATACCTTGATAATATCGGCGACGGCGCTCTCCTGAAGCTCCGGGTCGGCCTTGCCGATAACCGAGGTATCCGATCCAAAGAAACCGGCGTCGTAATACTTCGTCGTTTCCTTATTTTCAAAGATCGAAGCGTAGAATATATCCGCCTCGACGAGGTCTTGGAAAAAGTGGCTGCCATACGACAGCTCCGGCAGATAGCCCGCGCCCTCATAGCTGACCTCGCACGCGATCGACATATTGCTGATCTCCGCGAAGCGCACGGGAACGCCGAGCTCGGGCGACGTCGTGCCGATGCGCCCGGGCACGAGCAGCATAATGACCTTGCCGCTCTCCTTGTAATACTGGTTGATCTGACCGATCGCCCGCGCCACCGCCGGCTTTTGATTGTACGGATACTCGTAATAGCGCTTCGGATCGACCTGTATCACCACATCGATATGAGCGGAATAAGCGCCGCCCATCGTCCCGCCCGTCAGATCGAAAAACGTCTTTTCGCGCGACACGTTCTGCGGCAGCTCCGTGCGTATGCCGGAACCGCCCGTCTGGAGCGGCCGGCACTGGAGCAGGTTGATAACAAAACCGCCGTCCTTCGCGATATTCAGCGCGAATTCCATATCGACCGGGTAATCGTATTCGCGCTCGACCGTCTTGAGTATCTTTCCGATACCGCCGACAAAATCCTCATTGCGCAGCAGGTTCTCGCAGGTGGTGAAGATGATCTCCCGATCCATGCCGAGCTGTTTCAACTCGCTTTCACGCGCGGAATCGTGTTCGACCATCACCGCCTTGAACCACGGCGCCATCTTGTCCACGATCCGCTCGATCGGCACCGTCGCGTGCGCGTTGATCGAAAGATCGAGCACGTCCACCTTGTGCTGGGCGTAATCGGACACATGCTTCCCGCGCATCGCCCGGCTCGACGGATCGTCCAAAGCGGCTATGCGCGGATAATCCCCGTCCGTTCGGTCGACGGCGCGCGTGCCGAGCCCCATCACCAGCCGGATAACGCCCGCGTTCGGATCGATGGAAGGATTCCAGCGGTAGGCGTTATACGAGAACGCCACGCCCGCGGCCGCCGGCATATAGACGTCACGAAAGAGCGAGCCCGTTACGCGCTGCACCAGCAGCGCCATCTGCTCGTCGCTGTTCGTCAGCCCGCGCTGGAGCCGGTATTCGAGGACCGATTCGTCCATCGTACTCGCGTAGACCGTCCGCACCGCGTCCTCAAACGCGACCAGCCGTTCCTCGAGCGTCCCCTTGTTAACGCAGAAAATGGACTCGTACTTGCCCGCGAACGCGTTGCCGAAACCGTCCTCAAGCAAACTGCTCGACCGCACGATTATCGGGCTCTGCCCAAAATATTCGAGCATACGGCGAAACTGCTCCCGGATATTATCCGAGAATTCGCCCTCGAGGATCTTTTCCTTTAATATTTCCGCAATCGGAAAATAGCCGCGCTTCTTGCGCTGCTTTATCTTCAGCCCCCAGCATTTATTTTTGATCAGGAACGTGTAATACAAATTCGAGCAGATGTAAAATGAATCGTGCGGCTCCAGTATCTCCGAGATATCCGGCAGATGCTTGTCAACTATTCGCCTTGACAATATCATTCCCGTCGCCTTGCCGCCGATGCTGCCCACGCCGATCATGCGCGCCTTGATATCGAGCAGGTCGGTCAGGTTCACGTTCCGCACCGCGATGTCGAGCATGCGCTCGTCCGTGCCGAATATCATACGGCACAGATCGCGGATGTCCGACGGCACCTCGTATTCCTGCACCAGCGCCTGTTTTTTTATAAAAAAGCGCTCCCAGTTATCGAGGTTCCGCGCGCTGTCGACGTTGCCGTTCTCCGCAACGATGCAGTAAAACCGCGCGAGCTCGATGCCGTTCGTCAGCGGTTTGATATCCTCCGGGTCGTCCTTGTCCACGCGGTGCGGAAGAAAGATCGTCGGCAGATAGCGGTCGAGCACCTTGATCGGCTGGATATACATATGATCCTCGTCGCGAAACACATCGAGCAGCACCGAAGCCGACTCGCGGATACGCGCCACGGACTCAAACGAGTGATGGTTGCGCGAATACGAAAAATACGCGACGGAATTGCTCCTCGCGATCTCCGGCGCCGTCACCACGAGGAAATTCCCCATCATCCAGTCCGCGACCCACTCCACCTGCAGATCCGTCATGCTGTCGAACAGATAATGGGTTTCGGGCCCCTCCTCCTCGATAATGTCGGAAATCGTCATCACCACCGTCTCAAAGCCGCTGTTAATGTCGATCTCGTAGATGCGCACGCCCGGCACCGCCTCGATCAGAGCAAGATGTTTGTCGAAACGGAAATATACCACATTTTTATTGTCCGCAAGCGCCTGTTTGATGTACGGCTCGACAAAAAACATATAATCGTCTATATCCGAGACCTGGAAGACGACATTATCTCCGTAACGAATATAGTCGAGAGCCTTATCGAGTCCCGAAATGCCTGAAAACGCCCGTTTTTGGTTTATCATTGTGATATTATATCACATTGCGGCCCCGCAAACGCGAAAGTGGAACCATCGATTTTATCGCAGCGGTAAACGAAGGTATGCGCGTCACTGTCATTGCGGCCTCGACCCGCAATCCCCCTGGCTGACGGACTGGCGTGCGTGTGAATATTTCGGGCGCATGGGGCACGCGGGAATGAATTTGTACGTAACGCAGGATAGTTCCCCGCGCAGGCATTTCACAAAAAACAGTTTTTTATTCCCGCGTGCCCCACCGGGCTATCCGCTGCAATGCCGCTCATGCCATCGTCTGTCATTCCGGGCTTGCCCCGGAATCTCCCCAATCGGGGTATCTATGCGTACGCATCCGCGGAATTGTAGCGGATAGCCCGGTGGGGCTGTTCCTCTGTGTTTAAAACGGTTTGATCGCTGAAATTTCAACAGTTGAGGCGCCTCATCCATTTCAAGACAGCCCCATGCGCCCAAATCATTAAGCAAAATTATTGCAGGAACCGCAGGCAGCCCCTACGCCCCTATATCCAGCCGCATCACTTCCGGGTGGCAGGAAACGCCGTACTGCGGGCAGGTGAAACATTCGAAGAAATTTGGCGCGGAAGCACGCGGAACGGGGACAAAACCGTGTTTCGCAAAGAAGCCCGGAGCGCGCGCGACGAGAAAGATGGACGCGCCGCCGAGTGATCGCACCTTTTCAATTAGCGTATCGAGCAAGGCCGCGCCGAGCCCCGCGCCGCGGGCGCGTTCGTCCGTCGCGATGCCGTCGCAGATATACTCGCCCTCGCGCAGAGCGAGAACGGCGGCGCCGGCAAGACGGTGCGTTTTATCGTCCGGGAATTCCGCCGCGTAACAGGCGACGATATCGGTCGGGACTTCGTCTTCCTCCGAAAATTCGAGTTCGTTTTCGATAAAAAACGGAACGAGGCGCTCGTAATCGTCCGTCTGCTGTATGTGCATTTCTGAAACTCCTGTCACCTGCCTCTGCCGCGCTTCTTCGGCAGCGCTTTAAATCAGACCCGCCGCCTGCTCGCGGTTATTACCTCGGGAAAACCCTCGAAATACCATGCGCGTCGGATATGACTTCCCCGCGGTATTTCGCGCCCCGCCGGAAGCGCCGCGGCTCATATTCCTGCGCCGCCCATGAATCGCCGCATATTTTTCACCAGAACACGCCTTCCATATCGTTCTCAACGGTGTTGATCTGCAGGCGGTTCGGCAGGATCTCGATATCGAGGGGAAGCGAATCGCCCTTTTCACCGTCGACGTCGGTACCGAATTCGACCGGCGACTCGACGCGCAGTTTCGGCGTCTGAAAGTAGACGACGCTCTTGTGATCCGTGTGCTGGCCCGTCAGGACGCTGAGCATCACGGCGGCGAGATTCACCACGGGCACGCCCTTGAACAGCAGCACGTCGAACAGCCCGTCGTTGATAACGGCCTGCGGCGCGGCGCGGCGAAAGCCCCCTGCGGAGCGCCCGTTCATCACGAGCATCGCGTACATCTTCTCATTGATAACGCGGTCGGGGCACGTGATCTTCACGGGAATCGGTTTCAGCTTCGGCACCTCCGCAAGCCCGCGCAGATAATACGCCATCACGCCGAGCGTGTTCTTCACATTCGGATCCGTCTTCTGGCTCACATCGACGAGCATTCCCATCGCGAGCACGTTGACAAAACAGCGGCCGTTGACAAGCCCCACGTCCATCGGCGTGTATTTTTCATTCGTCGCGATATGCAGCATATCGTCGATCTGGTCGGGCAGATCGAAATAATGCGCGAGGTCGTTCGCCGTCCCCGCCGGGAAAATCGCGAGGGGCAGATGCACGTCGTATTTGACCATGGCGGAAACCATGGCGTTGATCGTGCCGTCGCCGCCCGCCGCGACTATCTTATAATATTCATTGATGTTCGCGCGCTTGAAAAACTCGTCGAGTATGCCCACGCGGTCCGCGCGCAGCGCCAAGACAAACATCCTTTTCTTCTGGAACGCCGCGACGACTTCGTCGAGATTACTCGAGAAAATGCCGTTGCCCGCGTTCGGGTTATAAAAGAGCAATACCTTTTTCGATTTGACCATACTATCACCTACTCCGTACCTTTATTATAATCCTCCGCGTACCGTTTGTCAGTTTCCTCTTTGAGCAGCTTGACCGCCTTTATCATGTCCTCGTAGTAGCCTTTCTCCT
>JAISEX010000068.1 GCA_031263875.1 Eubacteriales Family XIII. Incertae Sedis bacterium
TGTTTTACATTACAATGCGGCGCAGCCGCGTAAAACAGGCAAAGCCCTGCGCTCCTCGATGTTCGAGGTACAACGGAGCTAAAGCTCCTGTACCTCTGCCCCCTCTCGGCGGACTTCGTCGCCTTCGGCTCCTCCGTCCTGTCACCCCCGGAGTGGTAATCCGCCGTGCCATTCGGCACGGCTCCGATGAGGGGAAATACTTTCCCCTCAAACCCCCCTTGGGCACCGCTTCGCGTTGCCGTCGCCCGACTCGGTTTCGCCTCGCTCCCTCTCATCGCCGCCACTGCAGACGTGCGCGGCGGCAACGACGGCACATCATGCGCAGGCTCCCGCCGTTCCCTGCCATCGTCCCCGTTAGAACCTGCGCCCCGGCTCTGACGGCGCCGCCCGTCCGAAGCCTCCCTTTCACATCACGCAAAATCACGCGAAACTTATGTTACACTTCCAATATCTCTTTTTCCTTGCCCTCAATGATCTCGTCGATTTTTTTTATCGTATCGTCGGTCTTCTTCTGGACTTCCTTTTCCTCCGCTTTCAGGTCGTCCTCCGTCAGCTCCCCGTCCTTTTCGAGCTTCTTCAGATGCTCGTTCGCGTCGCGCCGCTCGTTGCGGATCGCGACCTTCGAATCCTCGCCGTACTTCTTGACGAGCTTCGTGAGTTCCTTCCTGCGTTCCTCGGTCAGCGATGGGATCTGCAACCGGATGACCTTGCCGTCATTCGCGGGATTAACGCCGATATTCGCCACATTTATCGCCTTCTCGATTTCATGAATAGAACTCGGATCGAACGGCGAGATAAGGAGCGAGCGCGGATCCGGCACGGAAATATTCGCGATGCCTTTCAGCGGCGTCGGCGTGCCGTAATATTGCACCACGACCTTATCGAGCAGCGCGGGATTCGCCCTGCCGGCGCGCACCGTGTTGATATTCTCCTTCAAAACCGACACGCTCTTTTCCATCTTTTCGTCAAACTTTGTTTGAACTTCCGAATAATCTGCCATGATATTTCCTCCTGCAACTATTAACTATTTATCAGTTACTCATGTATGACGTTTCAATCCGCGCGCACACGCGGGGACGCAACTCGCCAGCTATTATCTGCTCTCAATTACTGATATATGTGCCTATTTCCTCACCGGTAACGGCTTTTATCAGGTTGCCCGGCTCGCCGATCGCGAAGACGTGGATCGGTATTTCGTTGTCCCGGCACAGCGAGGCCGCCGTGCTGTCCATAACGCCGAGACCCTTTTCGAGCACCTCCTGATGCGTCAGCCGCGAATACCGGATCGCGTCCGGATTCTTTTCCGGGTCGTCGGAATACACCGCGTCGATCTTCTTCGCGAGCAGTATAATGTCCGCGTCGATCTCGGCCGCCCGCAGCGCCGCTGTCGTGTCCGTCGAGAAAAACGGATTGCCCGTTCCCGCCGCGAATATGACCACGCGGTTTTTATCGAGATGCGTGATCGCCTTCCGGCGGATATACGGCTCCGCGATCTCGCGCATTTCTATCGCGGTTTGGACGCGCGTCGCAAGGCCCGTACTCTCTATCGCCGACTGCAGGGCCAGCCCGTTGATAACGGTCGCCAGCATGCCCATGTAATCCGCCGTCGCCCGGTCCATATTCATGCTCGTGCGGCCGCGCCAGAAATTTCCGCCGCCGACCACCAGCGCCGTCTGCACGCCGAGATCGGCTATCTTCTTGATATCGCTCGCGACTGTCGCCAGCATATCGTCGTCCAGACCGATATGTTTCTCGCCCGCGAGCGCTTCACCGCTTATCTTCAAAACCACCCGCTTGTATATCGATTGTGGCGCCATATCGTTCGCTCCGTTTCTTTTTACTCCCGCACCCCGCAGTCTCTTGCGCGACTACCGGATCCTCATGCGTTCTTATGCAAAGGGGACGGTTTCCCGTCCCCTCATTGTACCATATGGCGCGGCGGTTTTATAGACCGATAAGCCGCTTACGCGTTCATCTGCTTCGCCACTTCCTCGGCGAAATTTTCTTCCTTCTTCTCGATGCCCTCGCCGACCTCGTAGCGCACCATCGAGACGACTTTGATGTCCGTGCCGACGGCCTTGACCTGATCGCCGATATACTGCGCCACCGTCAGCTCGCCGTTCTTCACGAACTTCTGCTCGAGCAGGCAGGTTTCCTTCAGTTCCTTCTTCAGGCGGCCCATCACCATTTTTTCGACGATCTCAGCGGGCTTGCCCTCGTTCAGCGCCTGCCGCACGAGAATTTCCTTCTCGTTCTCAATGTACTGCGGATCGATCTGGCTGTCGTCGATAAAGAGCGGGTTCATGGACGCCACCTGCATCGCGAGATCCCGGCCGAGCGCTTCCACATCCGCTATCGCCGCCTCAGTTTCCAGCCCGATAACGACGCCGATATTTCCCGTGCCGTGCAGATACCCGACATAGACCGTGCCCGGCGCAGAGAACGCCTCGAAACGGCGAACGCTGATATTCTCGCCGATAGTCGCGATGAAATTCGTCAGCTTTTCCTGAACGGTCTGCGTATCGTCATAATTCTTCGCGAGGAAATCGTCCATATGCGTCGTATCCGTATCGACGGTCATGCAGGACAGCGTGTCGACGAAGTCGATAAAGTCCTGATTCTTCGCGACGAAATCCGTCTCGGAATTCACCTCGATAATGCCGGCCTTCTTGCCGTCCTCGGACATGCGTATGCGAACGAGGCCCTCCGCCGCGATGCGTCCCGCCTTCTTCGCGGCCTTTGCAAGACCCTTTTCGCGAAGCACGTCGATGGCTTTATCGAGATCGCCGTCCGTCTCGACGAGAACATTTTTGCAATCGAGCATTCCGGCTCCGGTACGCTCACGTAATTCTTTTACCTGTGCCGCTGTAATAGCCATATCGTTTTTCCTTTCCTCACTGCCTCAATCCCGCCGTCGCCGCGAGTAAACCGCGGGCTGCGGGAATAGTTTCTTTATGAACCATGTTTATCGGAATAACTTTTTTATGGAATAATATTCCATAATCCCGTTTCTCCGATTTTCCCGCACCGCTTCCGCGTGAAAATTTTTCGCGCACGCTTCCTGCGGAATTTCGGCTCAATTATTCTTCAA
>JAISEX010000220.1 GCA_031263875.1 Eubacteriales Family XIII. Incertae Sedis bacterium
CGTAGGGGGCGCTGCCCCCTCTCGGCGGACTGCGTCGCCTTCGGCTTCTCCGTCCTGTCACCCCCGGAGCGGTGATCCGCCGCTTCGCGGCTCCAATGAGGGGAAGTACCTTCCCCTCAAACTCCCCTCGCGCGGCTGCACGTCAAAATCGAACTTACGGTATTCCGCGTCACCCCAACGACCGTATCCATGCGGTCGTCAAATCAGCCGCCGCGCAGACGTCCCGGAAGTCCAGTATGCCGACGGCCGTGTGGATGTAGCGGGTCGGTATGGATATGCCGCCCGTCAGCACGCCCTGGCCGGAAGTGGCTATGGGGTAGCCATCCGTGGCCGTTCCCATCGTCACGTCGAGCTGGCAGGGTATGCCGTTCGTCTCGGCCGCGCCGACAATGCCGTCCACGAGGGACTGCGGCACGGAATTACCCCATGGGCCGTCATTCCACCAATGGTAGACTGTAACGGCCGCGCCCGCGCCGAGTTTTATCGGCAGCAGATTTTCGGGAATGTCCGGACTGCCGCCGGCAAGCGCGACGTCGAGTATCAGGGCATAATCCGGCTGCACGCGGGTGGCGACGGCGCCCGCGCCGCGAAATCCCAGTTCTTCCTGTACCGTGCCCGCCGCGTAGAGATCCACGCGCGAGCCGCCCTCTTTCGCGATGCGCCGCATAACTTCCGCCATTACCGCGCACCCCGCCCTATTGTCGATCGACTTGCCCGTGTAGACGTCGGTCCCGTTCAGGAAATGGCCCGCGCGGTCAAATGAAACCACGTCGCCGACGTGCACGCCGAGCGCCTCGGATTCCGCCCGGCTCTTCGTGCCGACGTCGATATAGATATCCTTCATCGGGATCGCCCGCGACGTTTCCTCCGCGGTCAGTATGTGCGACGGCTTCGAGCCGGTCACGCCCTGCAGGTCGCCCTTTCTCGTGTGTATCAGCACGTCCTGATCGACCACCATGCGGTCGTCGTGCCAACCGGCGGGAACCATCCTGAGCATGCCGTTTTCCTCGATAAACGAAACGACAAATCCCAATTCGTCCATATGCGCGGCGAGCAAAACCTTTGGCCCATCCCCGCGCTTTCTGAAGATGAAATTGCCGAGGGCATCCTCCCTGGATTCGTCGCAGTATCCGTCCAAAAATTCCCGCAGCTTCAGGCCGACGGCCCGTTCGCGGCCGGAAACGCCGGCCGTGTTATCCAGACCTCTGAGCATCTCCCGCATTGTTTCCGATGACATGATGTACCTCTTTGCTTTCTCCCGTTAACATCGCTTCCCGTTTATTGTACCTTGCGGCGTGCGTTGCCACACTGCTGTTCCGTAATCTTTCTGTGGGCGCATGGGGCACTGCGTGCCCCACCGGAGCCTGTTTTACGCGGCTTCAGCCGCAAGGTAAAACAGAGCATTCCGCTGCAATTCCGCTCATACTAACGTCGTCATTCTGGGCTTGCCTCAAAACGTTCGCTGCGCTCACTCCTCCGCTCGCGTTGCTCGCTGACAAGGATATCTGTGCAAGCGTAGTCCGCGGAATTTCCGCTGCTATCCCTTGCGCATCGCCTCCGCTACGCTCCGGCTCTCTTATGCGAGAAAAGCCCACCTTACGCCCCGTCCTTCCTCCGGCGAAATACCCTCCCGCACGCGCGCCAAAAGAAACGGGCAGACAAAACTCACAAAAGCGTACCCCGTATGCCGGACGGCTGCATATCATATATTATACCGCGCATCTTAGCGGCAGTTTTGGCATTCCGCGCCATGCGTTCCCGCACCGAACGGACCGCCACACTTCCCGCCGGGACGCGCGGCATCCTCACCTCCTGCGCGCCACTTCAATATACCATTAAACCAGCAACGCAATTATTACCCGGCACTACCTACGACTTCGTCCATCCGTTGAGCCTGATGATTCCCTGCAGGTCGGGCGTCACACCGCTGATATTATCGCGGAGTATGATAAAGCCCTCCGCCGAGGTCATCGGCGCGTAGACCGCGTTCTCCGTCGCGATACGCGAGATCTCGTAGTAGAACTCAAGCCGCTTCGCCATATCCTTTTCGATCAGAGCCTGCTCAAGCAGACTGTCGATCTCATCGCTCTTGAAGCAGGCGAAATTATTCCCGCCCTTGCCGATAAGCTCCGAATTAAAGCAGGGGTTGAAGGTGGTGCTCGGATCCGGCTCCCCATACCAGCCGGAGAGGGCTACTTCATGCTCGGCGCTGCCCGTCATATCGTAGTAGGCGCCGACTTCCATCACCTCGATGGTCATATCCACGCCTATCTTCTTCAGATCGGCTTGCCACACCGTGGCGGCCGGGGCGTAGTAATCCGTGCAGACGGCCAGATTGAACGAAAGCCCGTCGGGATAGCCCGCTTCGGCGAGCAGGGCCTTCGCTTTGTCGAGATCGTATTCGTACTTCGTGACGTCGCCCGTATAACCGACGGCGGACGGGCCGATCACGCCGTAATTCGGCATTCCCGTACCGGCCATATAGACCTGGATGATATTGTCGCGGTTGATCGTATAATTCAGCGCCTGGCGCAGTTTCACGTTATCGAAGGGCGCTTTTGAACAGTTAAACGCGGCAAACGTCTCCTCCGTCGTTTCGTATCTGACGACCGTCAGCGACGGATCCGCCTCGATTTCCGTGAGGTTGTTCGCGCTCATAAAAATGGAAATATCTATTTCCCCGTTCTGGAGCGCCACGACCTGGCTGTTGTATTCGGGCATGGCTCTCACCGTTACGCGGTCCGCTTTCGCCGCGCGGTTCTCGTCGAAGTAATCGGGATTCTTCTTTACGGTGTATTCCGTTCCCACCGTCCAGCTCTCATAGATAAAGGGACCCGTGCCGACGGGGTCGTCGTCGATGGACTTGCCTTCGGCCTCAAGACCTTCCACGTGTTCCTTCGACAGAATGGCCGCGCCCGCGTGGGCCAGACCCGCGATAACGCCGGCGGACGCGTCGGTTACCTTTAGATCAAGGGTCAGATCGTCCACGATCTCGATCGACTCAATCGAGGAAACGATGTCGCCGACAAAGCCGGATTTCTGTTGGCGTTCGATGCTGAACTTCACGTCCTCGGTCGTGAGCGGCGTGCCGTTGTGGAATTTTACGCCCTCCGCTATCTTGATCCTCAGCGTATTGTCGTCCGTGTACTCCCACGACTCCGCGAGGCCGGGCTCGAATTGCAACTGCTCGTTCGCGTAGATAAGCGTGTCGTAGACCGCGCGAAGAGCCGTGGAACTGGCGATGTCGTTGCTCTTGTGCGGATCGAAACTGGTGATGTCGTAATCGTTCGCCGCGATAATAGAGACGCCGTCTGTCTGCGCGTCGCTGTCATTACCGCCGCTGCAGCCGGCCAGCGACAGGGTCAGACAGACCAGCAGCGCCAGCGCCATTACGCAAATACGTTTTCTTCTCATGTTCTTCTCTCCTTTAAACTATGCACAGTAACTATTTACACCCGGCGGCTTTGCGCTCACAGGTGGCAGGCGACCGTATGGCCGCAGCTTATCTCTTTAACGGGCGGCTCCTGCTCCGCGCAGATCGGCATGGCGTAATCGCAGCGCGGCAAAAAGCGGCAGCCCGGCGGCGGATTGATCGGCGAAACCACCTCGCCGCGTATCAGTATCCGCTCCGCCCTCCCGTGCAGGCTCGGTATGGGAATGGCCGAGAGCAGCGCCTTCGTGTAGGGATGCGTCGGGTTCGCGAATAAATCTACCGCGGGCGCCATCTCCACCATCTTGCCGAGATACATGACGAGTATATCGTTGGAAAAATAGTTGACGACGGAGAGGTCGTGGGTAATGAACATATACGTGAGGCCGAGGCTGTCCTGCAGATCCTGCAACAGATTCAGGATCTGCGCCTGAATGGACACGTCCAGAGCCGACACGGGCTCGTCGCAGACGATAAATTCCGGATCCAGCGCCAACGCGCGGGCAATGCCGATACGCTGCCGCCGTCCGCCGTCGAGTTCGTGCGGATAGGTATTGATAAGACGCTCGGCCAAACCGACGAGTTCCATCAGTTCGAGCGCTTTCGCGTGGCGTTCCGCCTTCGTGCGAAAGGCCTTGTGCAGACGCAGCGGTTCCGCGATGATCTCGCTCACGGTCTTGCGCGGATTCAGCGAGGCGTAGGGATCCTGAAAGATTATCTGCGCATGCGCGCGGAAATTCTTCAGCCGTCTTCCCCGGAACGCGAGGACGTCCTCACCGTGAAAGAGTATCTCTCCCGACGTCGGCTCATGAAGCCGCAGGAGCACGCGGCCCGTCGTGGATTTACCGCAGCCCGATTCGCCGACGACGCCGAGTATCTTGCCCTTTTCGATGGAAAAACTCAGGCCGTCAACGGCGTGCAGCCGGCTCTTGGATGTGCCGAAATATTTTTTCAGGTTCTTGACCTCGATCAGTTTCTCACTCATTTGTTTCCAAAGCCCTCCAGGGCAACGCCCGCATCTTCCTCATAGCCAAGGCATCTGACATAATGCTCCTGTTCGATAACCGTCTTGACGGGCGCGCGCTCCGCGCAGAGCTTCGTCGCGTATTTGCAGCGCGGATGGAAATGGCAGCCGGACGGCAGCGCCGTCGGATCCGGCATCAGCCCTTTGATGGGAACGAGCCGCGCGTTTCTGTCGTTTAAGTTCGGGAGGGAGGCGAACAGCCCCTCCGTGTACGGATGCCGGTAATGGTCGAAAATATCCTCGAGCGAACCGTATTCGACGATCTCCCCCGCGTACATAATGGCGACCTCGTCGCAGACTTCCGCGACGACGCCGAGGTCGTGCGTAATCATAATGGTGGCCGTATTAGAAGCCTTGCTGAGTTCGCTGAACATCATCAAGACCTGCGCCTGTATCGTCACGTCAAGCGCCGTCGTCGGCTCGTCCGCGATAAGGACCTGGGGCGTGCAGGCGAGAGCTATCGCGATAACGACGCGCTGTTTCATGCCGCCCGAAAACTGATGCGGGTATTCCTTCGCGCGCTCGCCGGGAATGCCGACGCGTTCCATTATCGAGATCGCTTCGTCCATCGCGGCCTTCGCGTCAAGGTTCTTATGTATCCGTATCGCTTCCGCGATCTGCGCTCCCACCGTAAAGACGGGGTTCAGCGAGGTCATCGGATCCTGGAATATCATCGACACCACCTTGCCGCGGATGGCGTCCATCTCCCTTTCGCTGTAGGACATAATATCCGTTCCGAGCAGTTCGATGGAGCCCGAGGTGACGCGTCCCGGCGGATCGGGGATAAGCCGCATCAGCGCGAGCGCCGTCGTCGTCTTGCCCGCGCCCGTCTCTCCGACGAGACCGAGCGTGCGCCCTTTCCTAATGCTGAAATCGATGCCGTTGACCGCGCGCACGCAGCCGTATTCCGTATCATAGACGACATTCAGGTCTTCAATCCTCAGTTCCGGATAACCTTGTTCCATTCCTGCCTCCCTTCGCCTCTCCTGCGCCCCGTCAGTGCTTCAGCCGCGGATCCGTCGCGTCGCGCAGCGCATCACCCACGAGATTGAACGCGAGCACGGTCAGCATAATGGCCACGCCCGGAAAAATCGTGAGATAGGGACTGCTCAGCAGGAATTTGCGCGCTCCCGCCACCATGCAGCCCCATTCCGGCGTCGGCGGCTGCACACCGAGACCGAGGAAACTGAATTCCGCCGAAACGATAACGGCCAGCGCCATGATAATGGATGCCTGGACGATAATCGGCGACAGGCAATTCGGCAAAATCTCGCGGAAAATAATCGTATTCCGATTAGCGCCCAAGGCGCGCGAAGCCTCGATAAACTCCTTGTCCTTTATCGCGAGAACCTCCGCGCGGAAGATTCGCGCAAAATATGGAATGTTTGCAATGGAAATCGCGAGGATCAGGTTGTTGATGTTCGGGCCGAGAGCCGCGACGATGGTCAGCGCCAGCAGAATGCTCGGCAGCGCGAGGAAAACGTCGACCACGCGCATAACGATGGAATCGAAACGGCCGCCGATATAACCGGAGAACGCCCCGATCAGCACACCGAAGATAAGCGCCGAGGTCGTGGACGTGAGGCCGATGTACAGCGAGAGCCGCGCGCCGAAGACGACCCGCGCGAACACGTCACGCCCAAATTCATCCGTGCCGAACCAGTGCTTCGCGCTCGGCGTTTCGAGCGCCTCATCGTAATTCGGCTCGATCACCTCCGTATTATAGTCAAAGAGAAAATTAGCGAACAGCGCGCAGAACAGCATCAGCGCGATAATGATAAGCCCGACAATTGCGCCCTTGCTCCGGCGAAACCGCCGCCACACTTCCCCGAATTGAGTCCGTTTCTTATAGACGTGCAGATCGACGGCGGGAGCCGAGCCGGTTACGGCCTGCATAACAAGACTGCTCATTTTCATTACGCGGACCTCCTGTTGCTGTACTCCGCCTTGATGCGCGGATCAATAAAAGCGTATATGATATCGACGGCCAGATTGACGAGGCTGAACAGCAGCGCCAGCAGCATGACGCCTCCCATCACGGCAGGAATGTCCTTCATCGTGATGCTCTTGACGAGGAACGCGCCGACGCCCGGCCAGCCGAAGACGTTTTCGACAATGACCGTGCCGCCGAGCAGTGTGCCGAACAGCAGGCCGGCGACCGTGATTACCGGGATAAGGGCGTTTTTCAGGCAATGCTTCATGATAACGACCCGCTTCGCCACGCCTTTGGCGCGCGCCATGCGGACGAAATCCTCACGCATCACGCCGAGCATCTCCGAACGCGTCACGCGCGTGAGATTTGCCATGCACGGCATTCCCACCGTCAGGGCCGGTAGTATCAGGTTTGCAAAGCTGCCGTACCCGCCCGAAGGCAAGATGCCGAGGAAGGAGGAAAAGAGCAGGATAAGCATCAAGCCGAGCCAGAATTCGGGCATCGTGATCCCGAACAGCGCCACGAACATCCCGACGTTATCCACGGCGGAATGTTGTTTGATAGCTGATACAATGCCAAGCGGAATGGAGAGGATTATCGCAAAGAGGACCCCCGTCGCGGCGAGTACGACCGTCGCGGGCAGCCGGTTCAGCAGCTCTTTCGACACGTCGCGCCCCGTCCGGTAGGATTTGCCGAAGTCCCCCTGCACGACTTTGCCGACATAGCTCACGTACCGGACGACGAACGGCTTGTTCAGCCCGTGTTCCTCGCGGAATTCCTCGCGCGCCGCCTCCGACGACTTGCTGCCGAGGACGAGCCGTGCGGGGTCGCCGGGCGCGAAATCCAGGATCGTGTAGACCACAAACGACACGCCGAGCAGCACCGGGATCAACAGCACGAGCCTTTTCAATACATATCGATACATAACACCGCCCTTTCTCTGTTCGCCGCTTTAACGCGCCACTTCATTATCGCAGTAACGAACTAACTATATCAGCACCACCGCGCGTTTTCAAGCGCCAGCCTGTTTCCCGCGAGGAAACTAATTCCCGAAAAGTTTCCTCCGAGTTAATCATTTCCCGCACCAGAGACAGAAATTGCCGCCGTAATCGCGCGAAATATCTGATTTTTCATATAATTGTTTACTTTCGCGAAACGCGCAGCCCGTTTTCACGCTCCGCCCGCCCTAACCGAGCGCACCGGCAAGCCGATCCAGTTCGCCCGTGATCTCATCGCCCGTAAAGCAATACCGCATCTCTGTAAACCGCGACCGCAAAGCGCTGACCTCCTTCGCCACGTTCTTTCCATGCAAAACGACGTCCGCGATCAGCCGCGCCGCCTGCTCAAATTCCGCCGCGCCGAAGCCGAAGCGCGTCATCTCGGAGACGCCGAACCGCAGCGCGCCCGAGGCCGTAAAGCCTTCCTCCTCCGGCGTCGCCTGATAGTTGGCGATAATATTACTGGCTTCCAGCTTTTCTGCGATTTCCGCGCCCGCCGCGTACCCGACCCGGACGATGACCTGATGCGTCTCCGTATAGGAGATCCGCGGGTCGCCCACCACGTCGAGGCCCGCTTCCGCCAACGCGCGCGCGAAACTCTTGGCATTCTCGATAACGTTCCGCTGGTAATCGTCACGAAAGGCGTTCATCTCATAGGCCGCCATCAAAAGGCCGAGCAGCGTGCCGAGATGGTGGTTGCTCACGCTGCCGGGAAAGACGCGGTTCTCGATCGTTTCCCACAGGTCGTGTTTCGCCTCGCCCTTCGCGTAATTGGCCGCGATAACGCCGCGCTGTGTGCCGAAGAAGGTCTTGTGCGTCGAACCCGTTACGATTTCCGCGCCCTCCGCAAAGGGATCCTGAAAATGCTGACCCACGAGGCCGAGGACGTGCGCCATATCGTACATAATGACGGTTTCGACGTTCAAATCGTCCACGATGCGGCGAATTTCCCGCACGGGTTCCCGGTGCAGCACCATGCTCTTGCCGAAGATAATCAGCTCCGGCCGGTATTTCTCGATAAGTTTCGCCGTTTCATCCACGTCAATGCGGAAATTGTTTTCCTTCAGGACGGGAAAATTGACGAGGGCCGCCTTCTCCGTGCGCGGATCGAGCGCGATATAATCGTGAAGCGCACCCATCGGCTGGGCGCTCAGATGCCCGCCGCGAATAATGTGATTGTTCAGCACGTAGCCGAGCCGTTTTGCCTCCGCCTTGCGGTTCGCCCGGTTCTTAAAATCCATCAGCGCGCTGTACACCGCCGTGTTCGCCATCTGCCCGCTCGTCACGCGCGTTTCCGCCTCACGGCAGCCGAGGTACTTCTTGAATTCCTCCGTCAGCATCTGCTCGACCTGATGGATAAACTTCGTGCCCTGATCATAGAACACGTCGAAATCGTAAAATGATTTTATCTTCCGGTGTTCCGCGTAACGGAACGAGGGGTCGAGGATGGACAGCAGACGGGCCGCGCGCGAATGCGACTGTTCCGAGGGGATAAGGTTGATGCACTCGGTCTGCCGCCACAGATGGTTGGCGCGGCTCTCCCGTATCAGATTAAGCGCTTTTTGCCCGTAATCGGTAGCGCTGTCCGCCGGTTCCGCAGTCGTATCCGTGCCGGAGAGAATGACTCGCGAGTACGGCGGCGTGTCGCTGCGCAGATGATACTCGACGATAACGCCTTCCGTCATCTTGCCGCGAATGTCGATCTCGATCCGGTCGCCGGGCAAGAGATCTGAAGACACGAGCGCCAAGCCGATAAACCGCGTGTCCGTTTCCTCCGTAAAGACGGTTTCCAGCCCCGCGCCCGCCGTTTTGTAATAGGGCACGGCGCTGCCGCTCGTCACCACGCCGGCTTCCTCGCCGTTTCGGAATACCTTGTAGCCGGCGCGCGGCACGCCCCGGCCGGTTATGGCAAACGGTCTGACAACGCGCGGCAGCGCGGAAACGTCACCCCCGCGGCGCGTAAATATCCGTTCAAAGGCCGCAAACTGCCGGCGCAGCGCGGCTTTGCCGACGAAATCGCCCTTCGCCTCCGCAAAACTCACGGCAAACTTCGCCATCGGAATGGCGTAGATCGGGATCTCGTTGCCATCCGCGTCCGTGCCGAGCTCATGGCCATAGAGCGGCAAACCGGCCTCAAGACGCAGCGTATCACGCGCGCCCAGACCGGCGGGCTTCGCGCCCAATTCGATAAGACGCCGCCACAGCGCGGGCGTATCCTCCGCCTTCATAAACAGCTCGTAACCGATGGACTCGCCCGTATAGCCCGTCTTCGCGAGCCAGACCTCCCGGCCCTCCACATGAACGATGCCCAAGGCGTTCCGCACCGGTTCCGTCAAAACCGGTTCCTCCGTGACCGACAGCAGGATATCCTTCGCCGCCGACCCCTGAACGGAAAACATGCCGATTTCCAAAGATTTATCGGTGAGCTGCGCGTCGAATTCCCCGATGGCCTCCGTCAGATAATCCAGATCCTGTTCCGCGTTCGCCGCGTTGACGACAAGCAGATAGCTGTCCTCGACAAAGCGGTAGAGATAGGCGTCGTCCCGCGCGCCGCCGTTCTCGTTCGGGATCAGCGTATACTGGGCTTCCCCCACGTCGAGCGCCTCCGCGTTGTTCGTCAGGACGCGCTGCAAAAACGCCACCGCCTCCGGGCCCGATACCACGAACCGCCCCATATGCGACGTGTCGAACAGTCCCGCCTTCCTTCGCGTATAAAGATGCTCCGCGAGAATGCCGTCCGGATACTGGACCGGCATATCATAGCCGCCGAAATCCACCATCCTGCCGCCCAACCGGCTATGTTCGCCGTGCAGCACCGTCCGCTTTAAACCGTCCATTCGCCTGCCTCTCCCGCGCGCCGCGCGTACCAGGAAACCATTTCGCACGCTTATTATATACCCATATCCGCGGCGTTTATACACGAAATTAAAACATCTTTTATATCTATTGAAAAAGATTTCCGTTCACGCTCTGTCCGCGCGAAATACCGGCGCTAAAATCAGCGGCGCCGAACGGCGACATCGTTCAGTTAAATATGACGTAATTTTTCCCGGGCGCATGGGGCACGCAGGAACGATTTTGTGGGGTAACCTGCGTGGCAATTCTTTGCGCGAAGAATTGCCCTGTGCCGTCCCTAAACAAGCTATCTTAACGCCCGTTATGAGGAAATGAATCCAATTGGCGTCGCTTTCTTTTCGCCATATTTAAACAACCGATTCCCTCTTTGGGTAAAATCATCGTATCGTCTTTTCATATCATCTGAAATAGACGTATTGGTATGATCAATAACTTTTTCTATAACTTCAGCGGTTATCATTTCTAAATTATTTTCAACGGCTTCTCTCGCAGCTTCGTCACAAATATACTCTATGTCCGAACAACTCATACCTGCTGTTTTCTCACCTAATTTCGAGAAGTCAACATCATTTGCTAATGGCCGACCTTTCAGATAGAGCCGAAACAACTCAATCAGTGCTTTTTTATCGGGTGGTGGGACATAAATTATTTTATCTACTCTTCCTGTCCGTAATACCGCCTCGTCAATTTGCTCGGGGCAATTACTTGCCGCAATAACAATCACTTGATGCTCACCAATTTTGTTCAGCTGCATCAAAAATTCATTGACCTCTTCGTGTTTATGGTCTGATGAACCTCCCAGAGATGTTCGCTTTGGCAAAACGCCGTCGATTTCGTCGATAAAGAGAACGCACGGTTTGTTTTGTTTCGCCCGCCTAAAAACTTCTCCGATTTTTTCAGTCGATCCATGGACATAAATTGAGGCGAAATCAGAATGCTTTGTTTCAATGAAACTCATCCCCAGTTCTTCGCCAAGTTTTCTCGCGATAAAGGTTTTCCCGCATCCCGGCGGTCCGAATAACAAAATGCCGTTGGGCGGCTTAATCTTAAATTTCTCGTATTTTGCGGACTCTTTTAATGGTTTGATTACATCATTAAAAAGAGTTTTTTTCAATTCAGCCATTCCCGCGACTGAAGCAAATCCCGAAG
>JAISEX010000066.1 GCA_031263875.1 Eubacteriales Family XIII. Incertae Sedis bacterium
CTATTGATGTAATGCTATCCGGCAAACTGAGTGTCGTTAATTTGTTATTTGCGAATACGCTACCGGCACTTAATGTGCCGATATTTGTCAGCGTCGAATTTGGCGAGAAATTAAGGGACTCGATGCCGCAACCATTGAAAACGTCTCTGCTTAATTCGACTTTAGACGCGGGAAGCGTTAACGTCTTAATCGGGGTGTTCATCATGAATTCTCTGTCCATAAAAATGATTCCCTCGCCGATGGTAACGTGCCTAAACCCGCCGGCAATACCTTTCATCGCGGCATATCCGAGATTCTTGATGAGCGTACCGTTTATTTCTCCGGGAATGAGCAGATCCACATTGGAACCCGCCGGACCGTCATATGCTGTGATCGCGCCGTCGGCTGTATAATAGAAGCCGGTGACATCGTCATGCATCGCCTGCGGTGACGTAATTTCATTATTCTTCCAATGGATTGTAGCAAACTGCGCCGCCCATGGTGCGCCCGTGACCGAATCCTTTTCCATTTGCGGAAAATAGATGTCCTGTATGGCCATGCCGGTATAGTCAAATGCGGTAACACCTATGGACTTCACTGCCGAACCGAGAAAGGTGATTGATGTTAATTTGGTGTCGTATTGAAATCCACCGTTTCCCAAGGTCTCAAAACTAGCGGGGAAGGTCAGAGGGCCGAGGCTCGTACAACCGTAAAACGCATTTTTGATAGTTTTCAGCGTATCGGGGAAGGTAACGGTAGTCATACTATTTGAACTGGAAAAGGAGTGAGTCCCTATCGCCTCCACCTGACTGCCCGCTTCAAAAGCGACGGTCTTAATAGCGATAACGTCGGTGCTAGTGCTGATATACTGTGTAAAAATCGTGTCCCCTATTTCCTTTACGATCGTACTGCCAACCTGCTTCGGGATGACAAGGTTGCCGAAATCGTCGATGGGATAGGCCGCGGTCGGTACGGCGCCTTTTCTCTTGATGCCGCCGAGAAGTCCTGTAGTGTCGTCGATAAACCAGTAAGAATCAGGGTGCGTATCTTTGAAGTACAGAAATTTGTGACTGCTACTACTACTGCCGCCGAGATTCAATTGGCTTGGCGTATGGAAAGGGGCGTTGATCGTAAGGCCTCTGTTCCCATTAAATATGCCACCACCCATGCTCTTTACCGTTGACGGGATTCTGATTTCACCGCGACCGTTATTGCTTAGCTGCAGATAGCAGTTGTAAAAGCAATTTCCACCGTTAGTTTCAAGCCCTTCATTCAAAGTAGCGGAGGTCAGAGACGTGCAATTGTAAAAAATGCTGTTTGAAAGATTCTTAATACTTCCCGGAATATCAATACTCGTAAGCTTCGACTCCCGAAAGGCCTCCGTGCCGATGGAAGTCAGACTGCTCGGCAGATCGATCTGCGTGATTCCGGTATTCATGAAGGCCTGATTTCCGATGGTTTTGAGTGTTGCCGGCAAAAATTTGCCCGCAATGATCATATTCACGTTTCCGGAAAATGCGCCCGCGCCGATGGTCGTGATCTTGCTGTCCGGCGAGAACTCGACGCCTTCAAGCCCTTTGCCCGCGAACACGTTGGCGCCTATCGCCGTGATATCCACGTCATTGCCGCTCGTGTCTTTCGCCTGCGCAGGTATGAATATCTTCTTGAGGTCCCCAAGGTTCACCGCCTCAACGACGCCGTTTGCGTTCACCTGCAGGTAGCTACCGCTCGCGAGGTTCGTGTAGCCGTCCGTAGGGGGTTCAAGCACGCTCATCAGGCCTATCTTCAGGCTAGCCTTTTTCACGGCAACCGGCTCGCCTGCCGCATCGCTTTGCTCCGCGTTTATAGTATCAGCTTCATCCGAAACGTTTTGCGCGGACGGGTCCGTCGCGGCATCTTCGTCCGGTTCTTCGTCCGATTCCGCGCCCGTGGCAGAATCCGCCGTAAGATCATTCGCATCGGAAAGAGGCGCCGGCTGCTCGTTCGCGCCGGTCACGGAGAGAGCGCTGTCCGCCCCATCTGCCGCATAATCGGCGCCGCTCGCCGACGAAAACGACAGCAGCATAACAGCCGCCAACAGCATCGACAGCGCCCTGCTCGGCCGCAGCCTTTTCTTGCGCCAAACGACGTCTTTGCCGTTATCCTCGTTCCGATCCGTATTCGATTGTCTTTTGTCTTTGAAAAACATGTTGCACCTGATTTCTTATCCCCTGTTCACCGAAATGCACTCCGCCGATGTAATTGATTCGCGACCTAAAGCAGCCTTGCGCTTTTATCCGCTTTTCTCCCGGTGATTGACCGCTCGCTCGCGCTTTGAAATTTTCATGCCCGAAACTGTTCGCCCCCTCTGCTCTGACGAAACGCGTTCGCCGGTATTCCTTGCGGGAGCTGCACAGCGACGCCGGGTCTGATCCCCTGCGCGGAGGCCGCACATGACACCGCGTTTCCTTATGCTCGCCCTGGCGATTCCGCAACGTGAAAAACAGCCCAAGCGGGCGTAGTGCCGCTGAACTGTCGGTGTCATTACTTTATTGAAATATAATACGGAAAAGCTGTACCCTAACGTTGCCGAAAGAGCCTTATTGGATTTTTGCCCCCCCCCCCCCCAGGTGTTGGAAGGCGCGTGTTTGAATCGTTATACTGCTATACATCTATCCCCTTTGCCAGATGCGCGCGAATCTGGCGACGGCTTTTCGCTGCTGTTTGCCCGCATTCGCATCTGCATTTGTTAATTATTGAATTTATTATACCATATTTATCGACTTTTGCGGAAGTGGAATATAAAAAAATTTTTTTCGCGAAATATCCATGTTTCGGACTCGGGAGGGAAAGAGGAGGGAGACGGCAGGGGAGGGGGGCTTGCGTTGGGTTCGGTTCTCGCGCAGGTTTGGGGTTGAGGTGAGAAGCGGGGACGTCGGAAGAAGGACGGGAGTGCGGTGGACTTTGCCCGCACAGGGGAGCCGGAGGACGGCACGGGAGAGGATGGACGCGCTGGGTTTTGGTTCTCGCGCGGGTTTGGTGTCTGGACAAGAAACGGAGACGCCGTAGTAGGACGGACGGGTTGGGTTCCTTTCTCGCACAGGGAATGCGGCTTGGGACGGTAATGACCGATTTTCCGGGGGACGGCACGAAATGGCGCGCATGTCCCGCGCAAGGGATAGTAGCGGTATACTTTTTCGCCGCAGGCGAAAAAGATACAAGCGAATAGCCCGGTGGGGCGAAGCCCCATGCGCCCTCCGTGTAATCCGCGCGCATACCTTTTCATTCGGACGCGGCTATTATATACTTGTAGTCTATGGAAACGAAAACAGCGATCAATTGGAAGAAGAACACGGCGCTCTTTTTGGGCGGGCAGGCGGTGACGCTGATCGGGTCGTCGCTGGTCGGTTATGCCGTCATGTGGTACGTGACGCTCGAAACGAAATCGGGCGTTGTGATGACGGTCTTTACGATTGCCGTGCTGCTGCCGACCTTCTTTATCTCGCCTTTCGGCGGCGTGTGGGCGGACCGGTACAACCGAAAGAATCTCATCAATATTTCGGACGGCGTCATAGCGCTCGTGTCGCTCTTTATCGCGCTCTGTTTCAGTTTCGGCATCGCAAGCCTGACGCTGCTGCTCGTGTGCTCGCTTGCGCGCAGCCTGGGGCAGGGTGTCCAGATGCCCGCCGTGAACGCCCTTTTGCCGCAGCTTGTTCCCGCGAAACATTTGGTTCGGGTCAACAGCCTGAATTCCATTATACAATCCGTTTCGATGATAGGCAGCCCCGCGCTCAGCGGCGTTCTGCTTTCGCTCGCGCCGATCCAGGTGATCCTGTTTATCGACGTCGTAACGGCGGCGATCGGCATATCCATTTTGTATTTCTTCGTTAGGGTTCCCGATAAACAGCCACAATGCGACGATTTGGAAGTGGGGACAGGATCCGCACCGGCCGAAGCGTTTTCATTAGAAGCAAACGAAGCGGCGGGAACCTCGCCGATAACTGAACTGCCCGCAGCACTGCCCGCAGCAGATTCGGAAGCGCAGACGGAATCCGCCGAAGCGTCCGCCGAAAGCGCCGGACGTTCGTACTGGCATGAAATACGCGAAAGCATCCGCTATATACGCCGGAACCTCTTCGCGCTGCATCTTCTGATATACCAGGGCCTGACCGCCCTGCTGATTACGCCGTGCGCCCTGCTGACCCCGCTGCAGGTGACGCGCGACTTCGGCCCGGACGTCTGGCGGCTCACCGCCATCGAGATCGCCTTTTCCGTCGGCATGATAGCGGGCGGCGGCGTATTGAGCTTGTGGGGCGGTTTCAGGAATAAAATCAAGACGGTTGGTTTCGGCCTGATTCTCTGCAACCTCCTGATCATTTCCCTCGGCATCATGACGAACTTTGCGCTCTATGTCGCGGTAATGGCGTTTATCGGCATCGCGTGCCCCATCTCGAGCACGCCCCTCATATCGATATTGCAGGAGAAAGTTGACCCGGAATATATGGGGCGCGTTTTCAGCTTCTACACGATGATGTCGAGCATCGCCATGCCCGCCGGCATGGTGCTGTTCGGGCCGCTCGCGGACACCATTTCCATCGATATAATCCTCATCATCACGGGGATCGCGGGCGTCGCGGAAGTCGCGATAATCGCCTTCGATAAGACCGTTATTCAAGCCGGGAAGTAAACGGCGTTCGGCGGGGGAGCCGGATTATGCTTTTCTGCCCATAAACGCGGGCGCATGGGGCAGTTTTGAAATGAATGCGGTGCTCCGATTGTTAACATTTTAACAATTAAAAAATTTTAACCCTGCTGAAACTGCCCCACCGGAGCCTGTTTTACGCGGCTTTAGCCGCAATGTAAAACAGGACAGCGAAGCGAGCAACGCGAGCGGAGGAGAGAGCGAAGCGAACGTTAGCTCCGTCGTACCTCGCACATCGAGGAGCGCAGGGCTTTGCCTGTTTTACGCGGCTTTAGCCGCAATGTAAAACAGGACAGCGCAGCGAGGCAACGCCGAGCGGAGGAGAGAGCGAAGCGAACGTTAGCCCGTGGCGCTCTACCGTGCGCGGGACATGTGCGGCGTTCCGAGCCGTCCCCGCAGCGTCTGTCATTACGAGCATAGCCGCAATCTTATCTCATCGCCGCCATTCCGGGCGCATCACAAAACAACGCCATAAGAAAAACAGCCGCTTCGTTTGAAACGACCGTTCCCGGGAGTAATAGTGGAAAAAAGATTTTTGCAGTTACCTGAACTTCTTACTTGCATGAACTTGAAATCCAAATTCGTCAATCAATATGTTTTGCGGTCAAGCGAAAATTTACACATCCATCCGCACAGCAAAAGTCAATTTCATTTTTTGATTTACCGCCCAATAATTTATAATCGCCACCGGCACGGGCGATATCACACAATCTGTGTAAATTCGCCATCGTTTTCGGGCAAAATCCTGTCGGGCAGTCGTATGTGCAGTGAAACGAATCTCCTTTTTCAAAACCCATTCCGCACCGCTTTGAATCTATTACGGTAATGACAAATTCCCAGTCTTCAGCGATCGTCTTATGCATCATTGCCCTCGTTTTATTCGTGCAGGAATACCCTTTCACCCATCATACTATATTTTCGCACTATAAAAGACACGGCTTTCCTCTTGCGGAAAACCATGTCTTTGGCTAGGGTAGCAGGATTCGAACCTGCGCATGACGGAATCAGAATCCGGTGCCTTACCGCTTGGCTATACCCCATTATCTTGCTTGTCTTTTTTCATGCTTGTCTTTTTTGCGTCTGGCGTTGTTATCGCTCGCTTTCCCTCACTTACGTAACTTACAAGTACGCCGCGCTCGCGAAAGCTCACTCTGCCGAGCCAGCCACAAAAAATCCTACGCATTTACTTTCTATTCAATTGTCCTTCGCGCAAATTCCCTAGGCCGAGCCACCGGCGAAAAATCTTGCGCGATATACTCATGGACTTTTGCTTCATTTAAAACAAAAATCCCGAATAATCTTGGAGGCGCCACCCGGACTCGGACCGGGGATAAAGGTTTTGCAGACCTCTGCCTTACCACTTGGCTATGGCGCCCTATTATGAATGCTTGTCTTTTTTGCGATTGGCGTTGTTATCACGCTGCCGAGCCAGCCACAAAAAATCCCGCGCATTTATATCTATATAATTGTCCTTTTGCGTCCGGTGTCGTTATCAATCACCTGACGAAAATCCCGCTTATGCTTATGGGGTGGGTGATGGGATTCGAACCCACGCGTGCAGGAGCCACAATCCTGTGTCTTAACCTCTTGACTACACCCACCATATACAATGCTTGTCTTTTTTGCGATTGGCGTCGTTATCGCACATTCACGTGCCTCGCCACCGGCGAAAAATCCCGCGCATTGGGTTTCTCTCTCGCCATCTTTGCGTTTGGCGTTGTTATTAAATTGGCGACCTGAACGGGGCTCGAACCCGTGACCTCCAGCGTGACAGGCTGGCATTCTAACCAACTGAACTACCAGGCCGCATATTCATCTTTCTCTCCGCCGGCGCTCCCGCTCATTCGCACGCCCGCCCACAGACAAAAAAACTATGGTAGCGGCGAGTGGAGTCGAACCACCGACCTTCCGGGTATGAACCGGACGCTCTAACCAACTAAGCTACACCGCCAAATATACACGGAGCAAAAACGCCGCCTTAAAATAGTACCATCAGGCACGGCTCGTGTCAAATATTATAAGCGCTAAAAAACGTTTCTTTTCTTCTGTTTTTAATATGGGCGCATGGGGCACTCAAAATAATTTCGTAAATAGCTGCGGAACAGTCTTGCGCAAGTATTTACGAAAAACGGTCTTTTACTTTTGAGTGCCCCACCGGGCTATCCGGGGCTTCGCGTCGCCTGTTTTACGCGGCTTCAGCCGCAGTGTAAAACAGGACAGCGAAGCGAGCAGAGCGAGCGGAGGAGTGAGCGCAGCGAACGTTGCTC
>JAISEX010000067.1 GCA_031263875.1 Eubacteriales Family XIII. Incertae Sedis bacterium
GGACAATTTTCCGCGCGAGCATGTACAAAAAAACAGTTTCTTTTTTGAGTGCCCCACCGGGCTATCCGCTGCAATGCCTGCGGCATTTTCGCTGCTATCCCTTGCGCGTCGCGTCGCTCGGCTGACGCCTCGCGCCGCTCCTGTATCATCGTCTGTCATTACATCTTGCATTCAGGATATAACGGCACACCGTCCCAAACACCCGCGTTCTCATCTCATCGCCGCATTTGTGTCCCCCATACCCGGGCTATGACGGCACATCCTGCTACCATTTTCGAAATTCAAAAAAATTCCAAAGGCAAAAAAGTATAGTGTCAAGTAATATGCTTGACGCCTCGTTTCCGGCTCACAAAAAGCGTCGTCAAGTATTTTGATTGACATTATGCGGCGGCGCATTTTTCTTGCCGGAGAATCACAGTTTTAATATCTCGGTAATTCGTGACTTGCAAAAATGCAAGCGTCAAGTAATTTTATTGACACCTCTATTCCCGATTCGAGGAAGTACGCTGTCAAGTAATTTGCTTGATATTCCGTTTCGGTTCATGAGAATGTAATGTCAAGTGTTTTGCTTGACAGGGCGGCTCGGATCCGTAATGATAAATTTTGCGGAGACGGCGCATAAGGTCGCATATGTCTCGCGCACGGTAGAGCGCCACGGGCTGAAGCCCTGCGCTCCTCGTTGTGCGAGGTACAACGGAGCTGAAGCTCCTGTACCTCTGCCAAGGGATAGATGCTCTGTTTTACCTTGCGGCTAAAGCCGCGTAAAACGGGCATAGCCCGGTGGGGCGCGCAAAATAAGTGGTCATTCTTCGTACCTGCCCGCGCGAAAAACTGCCTGTGATTACGCATAAAATCATTCCCGCGTGCCCCATGCGCCCAAAGAAATACTCCTGTCAGGGGAATTGTGAATAGAGCCTCATGTATGGAATAAAAGAGGAGCCGCGTCACACACGCTGACGCGCAACCCTCCCCTACAGCTTCGACCGCTTCGCGGCATTGCGGATATGCTCGCGCATGGCGTGCGCCCCTTCTTCGGAATCCTGCGCGATAAATGCCTCGAAAATGGCCGCGTGCTCCGCGAATACATCCTGAATGTCGGCGGACCGGCCCGCCTTCACATGCGCGCTATCCTTTATATACTTTCGGAACAGCCGCAGCGTTTCGGTCAGGAGGCGGCTCTGCGACGCCTCGTATATGATGCCGTGGAATTCGGCGTCGAGATTTCGCAGCTTCGCCGTGTCGCCGCGGCGCGTATAGAGATCGAGGAATTCGTACTTCTGCTCAAGCGCTTCGAGTTCGTCCGAGGTGATGCGCTCTATCGCCCATCTGACGCATTGCGCCTCAAGTATGCCGCGCAGCGCGAACAAATCGCGCATATCCGAAACGGTAAACCCGCACACGTAGGCGCCCTTGTTGGGCAGCAGTTCGATAAGCCCCTCGTTTTTCAGGTCGCGCAGAGCCTCGCGGACGGGCGTGCGGCTCACGTTATACGTTTCGCATATCTCGCGTTCCGTCAGCTTGCCGCCGCTCTGAATTTTTTCGCGCAGAATGTCCCTGCGCAGCGTGTCAAGCAAAGAAGTTGACAGCCGTTCGGTTTTATCCATCACGCCGATTCTTTTACCATATTGATCTTGCCGCCCGCGCGCAGCATCTTCCGTTCAAGCTCGCTGAATTCTCCCGCCACGCGGTATTCCCGGCCCGTATCCGCGTCCGTCACCACGAGCTCGCCGCCGTCCAATTGCTCCACCGCGTTCTCGATCACGAGATTCGTGCCGATGCTCAGCTTGGCGTAATCCGAATGGTCGCGGAACACGAGCGGCAGTATCCCGCTGTTAATGAGGTTGGAGCGGTGTATGCGCGCGAACGATTTTGCGATAACGAATTTGATGCCGAGATAGAGCGGGGCGAGCGCCGCGTGTTCGCGGCTCGAACCCTGGCCGTAATTTTCGCCGCCGATAATAACGCCCGCGCCGGCGTTTTTCGCCCGCGAAGCGAAGCCGGAATCGATCTTTTCAAAACAGAAATTCGCGAGGTAAGGTATGTTGGAGCGGTAGGGCAGCAGCCTACTGTCCGAGGGCATAATATCGTCGGTGGTCACGTTGTCGCCCGCGTGGAGCACGACCCGGCCCGTCACGCGCTGTGGCAGTGCGGTATTCTGCGGGAAGGGCTTGATATTCGGCCCCATTTCCACCGGCGTATTTTCCTTTGTAAAACCGTCCGGCCGCACGATGAAATTCGGATTTCGCTCGAACGTCACGGCTTCGGGCGCCGAAAGCTCGATGCCGAGGGCCGCGCCGTCCGCAAGGCCGTCGGTGATAACGCCGGTCACGGCCGCAAGCGCAGCGGTTTCCGGGCTGACGAGATAGACGTCGGCGTCAAGCGTCCCGCTGCGCCCCTTGAAATTGCGGTTGAACGTCCGCAGGGACACCGCGCCGCTTTTCGGCGACTGCCCCATGCCGATGCAGGGCCCGCACGCGCACTCGATAATGCGCGCGCCCGCGTCGATAACGCTAGAAAGCGCGCCGTTCGCCGCGAGTTTCGACAGGATATCCGCGGACCCGGGCGCGATAACAAGGCTCACTTCGGGATGGACGCGGCGGCCCCGCAGTATCTGCGCCGCCTTCATCATATCGCCGTAGGATGAATTGGTGCAGCTCCCGATGGCGACCTGATTGACCGTCATGCCGGCGATCTCGGAAACCGGCGCGACATTGTCCGGGCTGTGCGGCATGGCCGCCAGCGGCGTCAGCGCCGAAAGATCGACCTTGAGGATTTCATCGTAGACCGCGTCCGCGTCGGCCGCGAGCGGGATAAAATCGTCCGCCCGGCCGAGAGACGCCAAATATTCCTTCGTCCGCTCATCGCTTGGAAATATGGACGTCGTTGCGCCGAGCTCCGCGCCCATATTCGTGATCGTCGCGCGGTCCGCCGCGCCGAGCGTCACCACGCCCTCGCCGAAATATTCCACGATACGTCCCACGCCGCCTTTGACGGACAGCTCCCGCAACACATGCAGAATGACGTCCTTTGCCGACGCCCACGGACGAAGCTCCCCCGTCAGACGCACGCCGATCACCTTCGGCACAGTGAGGCTGTACGTCCCCCGCGCCATCGCCATCGCCACGTCGAGGCCGCCCGCGCCGATAGCGATCATGCCGAGCCCGCCGCCCGTCGGCGTATGACTGTCGGAACCGAGCAGCGTTTTGCCCGGTATCCCGTAATTTTCAAAATGAAGCTGATGGCAGATGCCGCCCCCGGGCTTGGAAAACAAAATCCCGTGACGTTTCGCCACGCTCTCGATAAAAGCGTGATCGTCCGCGTTTTCAAAACCTGTCTGCAAGGTATTATGGTCGACATACGCGACGGACAACTCCGTCTGCACCCGGTCGGGGTCTATTGCCTCCAACTGCAGATACACCATCGTGCCCGTACTGTCCTGCGTCAGCGTCTGGTCGATCCGAATCGTGACCTCGCTCCCCGCCGCCAGCTCGCCCGCCACCAGATGATCCGCCAGTATTTTGTACGCTAATGTGTTTCCCATGCTCTCCCTCAGTTCTCTTTTCCCGTATAACGAATTCTTATGTGATATTATATCACGTCCCGGTGCGAGTAAGCCTGTCCGCGTGGGTGGAGGAGCGGCGAGCCGTAATTTTACCGGACAGAGGAAATTGGAAGCAGTCCCATGGTCATTGCGAGCGAAGCGAAGCAATCCAGAGGGCGTACATAGTGCAGAAATTTTTTCGGGCGCATGGGGCTGTCCGAAAGAGAATAAGACGACAATATTGTTAAACATTTAATAATACGGGATCCTCCTAAACATCATAAGCCAGCCCCACCGGGCTCTGCGGGGCTCCGCTGTTCGCTTCGGCCGCTTCGCGGCTGCTGCGCACCCCTCCGATCCCTTGCGCGGGGCATAGACGACACTCCGTGCCGTCATCACAACATCTTTCATTACAACCATAGCCGCGATTGTGCGGGCAAAGTTACACCACATGTTTGCCATCCTTACGGCGTGCCCGTTCACCGCATAAACACCAAAAACAAAACGAGAAACAAAACATTACGCAAGCATCCTTCCCCCTGCCGTCGGCCGTTCCCTGTGCGGGCAAAGCCCCCAACCCGCCCGTCCTCCTTTCGGCGTCCCGGTATCATACCAGCGAGAAACAAAGCGAGATGAGGCAGAGCGTAAGCACCATTCCTGTGCCGTCGGCCGTTCCCTGTGCGGGCAAAGTCCCCCACCCGCCCATCCTCACTCCGGCGTCCCCGTTTCTCACCCAAACAAAACCTCCGCGAGAAACGAAACTTAACAAAAGCATCCTACCTGTGCCGTCCTCCATTTCTCCTACGCCAAAAATCGCGAGTCCGAAAACTCCCAAAAAGCATCCACAAAAATCACCGCAAAGCTGCACAAACAAAATCGCGAACCCGAAGATTCACAAAAATCAGCCGCCCAAGCCGCGCAAACCAAAATCCACCTGACGCGGACACCATTTTCAGAAAGCGGCACGGCCTTTTTATTGAACGAATCTGCGGGAGGTGATATTATATAGTCGAGAAATATGGTCAAGAAATAATGGCGCAAAGCCGAGCGGACGACACTGTAATATTCCGCAAGACGGGGGAGAAATACGAGCGCATGAGCACATCCGATTATTCAAAAAAAGACAGCAGGCCGTTTCTTTCCGCCGGTGAAAGGGATGCGCATATGCCGCCGCCCGTGCCATTGCCCATGCCGCTGCCGAAAAATAGAGCGCCCTCCAAACGGAAACGCATATCACGCGAGAAAAATTTATTGATAGCGGCCGCGGCCCTGTTCCTCATCTATTTTTTCATAAACCAGGCATTTAAGATCGACGATAACAACGGGAAGAAATATTACGAAGAATATATAAACAATTCGATAAACCTACAGGTTTCCATTGTGGAGATAGACCCCGACCGAATCGAGGAAGCGTTTACTTCGGTACGCTATATGACGGGAGTGATTCGCTTCAAAGGCGTCGCAATCGATTATCAGGGCTATAAATTCAAAGACAGTATCACGAAAAAGTGGTTTCACTATCTGGATTTCGGGGCAACGAATGACGGCGGCCATCAGGCGCGGCTCTATGCCTTGACGGACAATTTAGACGTAACCTTGAAAGTCAATAAAGACGAATGGGAGGATAAGGATCTCGGAGCTTTTGAAAACCCGATCCCCGTTCTCTCCTTTGAAAGCGAATGGCTCGTAAAGCAGGAAACGGGCGAGCGTGAAAATGCCGAAAAATTTGAGGTGCAGAAAGCCGCCGCGGGAGAGGAATTCACCCATCAAGAATTCAATTTCGTCATTACCCGGCAGGCATACGAACGCAACGTCATCAGCTACTTGACCCACGTCATGCCGCGAAAAGAGTTTAAGGAAATGTTCAAAAAGCAGTAACAGACAAATGATAAAATTACAAAGTGAAATATCTACATTATCAAAAACGAATCGTCACGTTACGTGAGAGGAAGATTGAAATAATAAAATGAATATATTGAAATCAATCAACAATGTAAAAAGAGAAGAAAACCTCCAAAAATTTGAGCGGTTCCAAAGCACGTTGGATTTTGAAATCAATCGAGATATCAAGGAAATTTTGATCGGTTATAACGTCGCCAAGCCAGTAAGAAGTTTTTATAAAAAAGAGAACGCGGAATTCGATCTTAATTATCTGTTTGGTTTTTCGGAAAGGGCGTATGAAGATTTCGCAAGTAATTATGAAACTTATTCGCACCGGATGCCAAAAGAAATGTTTCCCATCGGTAATATAGACGGAGGCGATTTGCTGTGTATCAATAAAATAACGGGAGAAGTGTATTACTGGTTTCACGAAGAAGATGACTGGGGTTTAGCGGATAATGAAAAATACCCGACAAAAGTAGGGAATAATTTAAACGAACTTTTGGAAAGTTTAATGGAATCCGCACGGTCCACCAAAGAAGAAATTGAACGTGCGAAAAGAGGCGGTGGAAGGAAGTTTATTTCCGCAATTGGTTTGGAACTTCTCAATAAAGATAGAGCCAAAAGAGGTTTACCGCCACTTACAATGGAAGAGGCCCTTGCAAATAAAAAATAAAAGGTTTACTAACAGATGAAGGTATTGTATTTATAAGCGTAAAAAGAATGATGCTCGCACACAATGCGGCGCAAAAGAGATATGTCGTTTTGTACATCGCAAACGGTGACTTTCCCGTTGTTGCGCGCATTGAAATCGGGTATACTTATTTTATTGGATTGATTTACTACAGTTTAAGGCTTGCATGCCCATCATGCGGGGGAAAGAGAGAGTAACATGATTGATTACAACGCGATTGCGGAGAGGCTGACATCGGCCGAGGAATTCTTGTCGCTGACTGATGAGCCGGGAATATTTGGCGCAAAGAAGAACGCTCAGGCGGCCTATGAGTTGTGGAACTCAGCCGACCAGCGCTTCGTGGGTGCGGTTGCTCCCATCCCGGCGCCCGGCGGCACGGGGTCAGGACTGGTCATCTATGTCCACTGGAACCCCGCCGAGGTGACTCCCGATCTGGATGCCATCCAGGTGGCGATCAACACCTCGCTGCCGGTTAAGATGATCAGGGGTGACGGAAAGGCGACCTGGAAGGGCCGGGACAAGAAGCAGATCGCTTTCTTCGTCTGGCAGGATATAAGGTCGCGCGAGTTGTGCCAGTGGTTTCTGGAGCGTTTTGGAGTCTATGCCTGCACCAATCAGGTCATGGCCCGTTCCGATTTCGACTATAATGTGGCCGTGGTCGCGGTCAAGGATGGCGTCGACCATCTGTGGACGCTGACCATGCCGAAGTGAAACTCCCCAAAGAACGTCAACCGCTCGGCGCGCGGCTGAAGTCCCGGGTCGCAAGCGTTCTCGGCTGGCTGGCGACAATCGTCGGCGTTTTGGCGCTCATCTTGATACTGGGTCAGCGCTCCGGCTGGATGGGCTCAATCGCGCGTCCAATTATCATGGTCACAGCGGACAGCCTCGTAGTCGCCGGCGTCGTGCTGGCGGCCGCCTATGTCGCCGTGCGCAGCTACAACAAAAGGCATGAGAATGTCAGCCGGCCATCACCTGTTCTGGCTATGGCCCGGTTTGCGCAGTCGCGGCTCGGCAGGGAGTTGGGAAAAATCGATCTGCGGAACGACTTCACGTTCGATCAGAAAAGTGTCGTTTTGTCGGATCTCACGCACATTACGGCCGCGACCGCAGCCGAGTATGACGGTTTGGAGAAGATCGAATTCCTCTGGCTCGCGCGCCCCGCACAATCCGGTGACTTCCTCACGTCCCCGCAGTTCGCTGGGCTGCCCGCCTCAGTGCAGGACGCTGTTGTTCTGCTCGATCTGCGCCGCGAGTTACTGCTGCGCGGACTGGACGCCTTCATGTCCACTTCCTCCGGCTTCTACTGCCACGACATGGATCGCATTACCGGGGCTGCGCTGCACACCGGCAACGCCGACCTGATCGACCTGCTCAGATTTGTCAAGGCAGCCGCGCCAGGCCAGTCGGTGAACGACATGACGAAGACGCTGCTGGACGAACTCGACAAGCGGGAATCCTGGGAAGGGCTGCTCGCCGCCGGCGAATAATGAATAAAGAAGTAAGGGAGTGCGAACCGCGCCTCAAAACGCCATCATCGGGGAATATGGATGTAAGAGAAGAATTCAGAGAGGGATTACGGCTTATAATCAAGCGGAGCTATAGTCCGGAATCGGCGGCCAAATATGCCTTTGATTTTTATTTGAAACATAAAATATCCGACAAAGATTTATGCAATACTGTCGAAGACATTATGCTTATGGATGCGGGGCCGGAATTTGAAATGAAAGAGTTGGTGAAAGAGGAATTGAAATTGAAAGTGGATTGAGGAAAACAGACAAAATCCCTCTCTCGGCACGATTTCCGGATTGCGCTGAACAGATGCTATTGAACAATTAAACGATGGGTATAAATCAAGAGGTGAATTTTAAAATTGATATTTATGAAGGAAATGGAAATAATGCCGTCGGCGAACTCGTTTCTCACAAACGCAACAAAAAGAACGAGATAAAACCCAGCGCAACCATCCTCCCCTGTGCCGTCCCCCTTTTCCCTAACCCCGTCATTCTGGTGTCATTGCGAGGGCTTTAGCCCGAAGCAATCCAGAAACAGCAATGAAATCCGGCTGCTTGATTGCTTCGCTTCGTAGCTGTGGCGCGTATCACCGTTACATCTCATGCGCGCAATGACAATACAAAACAGCATCTCCGCATCGGCTCACCTCAAATTTCCAAAAAATATTTCTCATATTTTTTTATATTTCTCCCCACATAAGTGGACAAATATAGTATAGTATCATATAATATTATTAC
>JAISEX010000069.1 GCA_031263875.1 Eubacteriales Family XIII. Incertae Sedis bacterium
AGTTGGTACTATCTTTCCGGCAACGGCAAAATGCTCACCGGGAAGCAGAAAATCGGCGGGAAAGTTTATTCATTCAAATCAAACGGGGTTTGGATAGGCTAAGCCGAAAATACTTTTAACTAAGCATATCACGCATTAGTAATGTGGGGTCGCATGGAAACATGCGGCCCCTCCCCCATTGTGGGGAGTTTTTTGTTATAGTCAGGGAACGTTATACGGGGCTGTTTTGCTTGGGGGCGGCGTTTGTCCACGTTGAATTGATGAGGTTTCCGCATGCTGCTGAGGTCACAAAATGAGCATTCCTGGCGATTTTGTTCGCAGACTTTGGGAACTTGCTCAAACTCGCTTCGCTCAAACAGTGAGCCAAGTTCACCAAAGTCTTTGCTCGCAAAACCGAGGAATGCAGTCATTTTGCGCAGGCGCAGCCGCATACGCAAACCTCTGTATTTGTTGCTTGGGAGACGGCGGGGAGAGGATGGTGATGTTGTCTTTTCGCCCGCGCGGGTTTTGGTTTATGTGAGGAACGGGGACGCCGCAGGACGGACGGGTGTGCCAGGTGCTTTGCCCGCATCGGGGCGCCGGAGCGATGTAGGAGCGACGGCGACGCGCAAGGGATGGAAGGGGTGCGTTAGCAGCCGCGGCGCGGGTTCAGACGCAAATATTTTCCATAAAATGGAAGACGGACACTCCGCATCTTTCGCACTCGCCCTGCGCGCCGGGGCCGGAGCCCCGGACAGCCCGGTGGGGCTGTCGCATTGTGTTTAAAGCGTCCCAATTGTTAAAAATTTAGCAATTGGATTGTCCGCTCATTTTGCGACAGCCCCATGCGCCCAAAGAAAATACCGCGCACGACGGGATTGCGGATCACGCTCGCGATGCTCGCTGTCCGCAATGACATCGATAACATGAGCGGAATTGCAGCGAATAGCCCGGTGGGGCTCCGCCCCATGCGCCGGAATAAGTTCCTCGGGTCAGGGGATTTTCAGTATGAATATCATAATGAAATATGATATTATTGATACGAAAGTTAGTGATTTTTGGGCGTGGGTGGCGCGGGAGCGATGACGGAAAAGTACAGGATCGAAAAGGACGCGATGGGCGAGGTGCGCGTGCCCGCGGAGCGGTTGTGGGGCGCGCAGACGCAGCGCAGCCTTGAAAATTTCAGGATAGGCGGGGAGAAGATGCCGCCGGAGATCATTGCGGCGTTCGCGGTGCTGAAGCGCGCGGCGGCAGAGGCGAATGCGGAACTGGGCGTGCTCGATGCGGATAAGGCGGCTCAAATTTCGCGGGTTTGCGACGAAATACTCGCGGGGAAATACGCGGGCGAGTTCCCGCTTTCGGTCTGGCAGACGGGCAGCGGGACGCAGACGAATATGAATGTGAACGAGGTGATCGCGCATCTGACGGGCCTGCACCCGAACGACGAGGTGAACCGCGGGCAGAGCAGCAACGATACGTTTCCGAGCGCGCTCCATATCGCGCTTGCGGTGGAGATAACGGAGTCGCTGTTTCCCGCCATGCTCGCGCTGCAAAATACCTTTGAAAAATTCGCGGACGAGTACGACGGTATCGTGAAGATCGGGCGGACGCATTTGATGGACGCGACGCCGCTGACGCTCGGCCGGGAGATATCCGCGTGGGCGGCGATGCTCGACCGCTCGTGCGAGAATATTATGACGGTCGTCAGCCGGGGCGGGCTGCTGGAGCTTGCGCTCGGCGGTACGGCGGTCGGCACGGGGCTGAATACGCATCCCGATTTCGGGGCGCTTGCGGCGCAGAGGATCGAGGAGATGACGGGCATTCCGTTTATCACGGCGCCGAATAAGTTCGAGGCGCTGACGAGCCGGAACGCGGAGGTTCTGCTGCATGGGGCGCTCAAGGCGCTCGCGGCGGATCTGATGAAGATAGCCAACGACGTGCGCCTGCTCGCGTCGGGGCCGCGTTGCGGCATCGGTGAGATTTCCATTCCGGAGAACGAGCCCGGCAGTTCCATTATGCCCGGAAAGGTGAACCCGACTCAGTGCGAGGCGCTGACGATGGTCTGCGCGCGCGTGATGGGGAACGACGCGACAGTCGGCATTGCGGCGTCGCAGGGGAATTTCCAACTGAACGTCTATCTGCCGGTAATCGCCTACGCGACGCTTCAGAGCATACGGCTGCTGACGGACGCGATAATTTCATTCGATAAAAATTGCGCTCGCGGTATACGGCCGAATGAAACCGTTATAAAGAAGTATGTGGATGATTCGCTGATGCTGGTGACGGCGCTGACGCCGAAGATCGGCTACGACAAGGCGGCGGAAATCGCGAAGAAGGCGTACGCGGAGGGGACGACGCTGCGGGAAGCGGCGCTCGGTTTGGATTATCTGACCGCGGACGAGTTTGATACGCTTGCCGACCCTCATAGTATGGTATAATTACATTTACGATCGGCTGTGGCCGGCGGTTTTGCAAGCGGGGTTTGGTCCTGCGCAATGAAAACCTGTGAACCTCGTCAGGTCCGGAAGGAAGCAGCGATAAGCGGATCTTTTTATGTGCCGCAGATTTGCCTGATCCCGCCTGTAAGCCCGCCGTCCGCATGAGGCCGATCAGTTTAGTTATGATTATGGCAGAAAACGATAAATACAGAGCGCTATACCGACGTTTCCGGCCCGAAACCTTCGATGAGGTTCTCGGGCAGGAGCACGTGGTGCGCGTGCTGAAACACCAGTTGCAAAGCGGCAGCGTGGGGCACGCCTATCTGTTCAGCGGTACGCGCGGGACGGGGAAGACGACCATGGCGCGTCTGCTCGCAAAGGGCGTTAATTGTCTGGCGGGCGGCGAGGCGCTGGTTCCGCCCGCCGGAGTGGAACGGCCGTGCGGCATCTGTGAGAATTGCGTGGCGGTGAAGAACGGCATAATGGTTGACGTGGTCGAGATAGACGCGGCGTCGAACAACGGCGTGGAGGACGTGCGCGAGCTTCGCGACAGCGTTATCTATCCGCCGACGATGGGCCGCAAGAAAGTTTTTATTATCGACGAAGTCCATATGTTCTCCAAGGCGGCGTTCAACGCGCTCCTAAAGACGCTGGAGGAACCGCCGGGGCATATCCTCTTCATTCTCTGCACGACGGAACCGAACAAGCTGCCGCAGACGATCCTTTCGCGGTGCATCAAGATGGATTTCCGGCGTGTCCCGATGGAGCAAATCGCGGCGGGCCTGACGGATATCTGCGCGAAAATCGGGCTGACGGCCACGCCGGACGCCGCCGCGCTGATCGCGTCGAACGCGGACGGCTCGGTGCGGGACGGGCTGAGCATTCTCGAACAATGCGTGCAGACGGGCGAGCGGAATATTACGCGCGAATTGGTGCTGTCGGTCGTCGGGAGCCCCGGTGACGCGAGCATAGCGGCTCTGACGGATATGGCTTACCGCGGAACGGCTTCGGAGGCGCTGGTGCGGCTCGACGAGATGCTCGCGGGCGGCATGGACGAAAAACGCGTGATCGACGACTGGATAGAATGGCTGCGCAGCGCGCTGCTTATCAAATTCGTTTCGGAACCCGGCCGCATACTGAACCGCGCAGACGAGAATATCGCGGAAATCGCGAAACAGAGCGCGGATTACGACGTGAAATTTATCAATGACAGCATATACCGCCTCGCAAAACTCAGGAACGACGCGAGATGGTCGTCCGCGGTGAGGATACTGCTCGAGATGGCGGTGATAGAGATGAGCGAGGAAAGAGCTCAGAACGGAGGTTGAGATGGGCAAAGGTATGAAGGCCGGCAAGAAAAAGCGTCCCGAGGGCGGCGGCGCGAAGGGCGGTTTCCCCGGGCAGCAGGCGCAGCAGATGAAGCAGCTTCAGCAGATGCAGGCGCAGATGGAAGCGATCCAGTCTGAGGTGGAACAGAAGGAAATCGAAGTGACGGCGGGCGGCGGCGCCATTGCCGCCAAAGTGAACGGGAAAAAGGAACTCGTTTCGCTGACGATAGACCCGGAAGTCCTGGATCCGGCGGATCCCGAAATGCTGCAGGACCTGATCGTCGTTGCGGTAAACGAAGGGCTGCGCCAGATAGAGGAAATTTCCCAGTCCGAGATGGAAAAGGTGACGGGCGGCTTGAATCTGCCGCTCTGATCAGCGCGAATGTATAATTACCCGAAACCGTTAGAAAAGCTCATAGAGAAATTGTCGAGGCTTCCGGGCATCGGCGGCAAAACGGCGCAGCGCCTCGCTTTCCACATACTTTCGATGAAGGACGACGACGCGTACGGGCTTTCCGAAGCCATCGCGTCCGCGAAGAAGGATATGCGGTATTGCAGCGTCTGCGGGAATCTGACGGACGTCGATCCCTGCGGCATCTGTAACGACGCGGGGCGTGACCGAAGCGTTATCTGCGTGGTGGAATCGCCGCGGGACGTTGCGGCGATAGAACGCATGCGGGAATTCAAGGGGCTGTATCACGTGCTCCACGGCGTCATTTCGCCAATGGACAGCATCGGGCCGGAGGATATCAACCTCGCGCAGCTTATCGTGCGGCTTCGCGAGAACGACGAAGTGAATGAAGTGATCGTCGCGACCAATCCGACGGTGGAGGGCGAGGCGACGGCGATGTACGCCGCGCGGCTTATCGGGCCTTCCGGCATTAAGGTTACGCGCATAGCGCATGGCGTCCCCGTCGGCGGCGATCTGGAATATACGGACGAGATAACGCTTGCCAAGGCGATCGGGGGACGGAGAGAAATATCATGACGACGGAAAAAATCATAACCGCGTCCGCACCGACTGACGATGACGGGCGTGTCTATCATTTGAGATTGAAGCGGGGCGACGTTCCGCCGTACGCGATACTTCCGGGAGCGCCGGAGCGGACAGCTCTTATCGCGGCGGGCTGGGACGAATCGCGTGAGCTGGCGTCGAACCGCGAATTCAGAAGCGTTTCGGGCGTGTATAATGGGGTCCCGGTGGCGGCCGTTTCGACGGGGATCGGCGCGGCGAGTTCGGAAATATGCCTGCACGAGCTGCATACGCTCGGCGTGCATACCTGCGTGCGGGTCGGCACGACGGGCTGCATACAGCCACAGTTCGATTTGGGCGACCTGATTATCCCGTCCGCGTGCGTCCGAAAGGATGGCACGAGCGACACCTATATCGAGCCCGCGTATCCCGCGGCAGCCGACACGACGGTCACGATGGCGCTGATGCAAGCCTGCGAAAACCTCGGTTACCGCTATGGCGTCGGCATCGGGTATACGACCGGGTCGTTTTATATCGGGCAGGGGCGTCCGGCGGCGGAATCGTCCTATGGGCCTTCGTTCGCGGAGCGGATCATTCCCGATTTGCAGACAGCGGGCGTCATAAATATTGAGATGGAAGCGGCGGGGCAGTTCGTCGTCGGCAGGCTTCTCGGCATGCGCATGGGCGCGATTTTCGCGGTGGTTTCGAATCGCGTAACGGATCGGTGGGGCGACGCGGGCGGTGAGGAAAAGGCGAGCCGCGCGGCGAGCGAGGCGGTGCGGCTACTGACGGAAGGGGCGAGAAGCGGCGAGATCGGCGTGCGCCTGACGGAGAAGCAGAGAATAAAATAGATGGTTTTGCGGTAAGCTGGTGGCGCGGAGACGGCACGAGAAGAATGCCGGTGAAGGATTTCGCTTCTCGCGCGGGTGGTTGATCGGGCGGTAACCGGTACGCCGTATAATGGCGGGCGTGCCCGTGTACCCTGCCCGCACGGTGGAGCCGGAGCGTAGCGGAGGCGATGCGCACGGTAGAGCGCCACGGGCTAAAGCCCTGCGCTCCTCGTTGTGCGAGGTACGACGGAGCTGATGCTCCTGTACCTCTGCCAAGGGATAGGAGGGGTGCGCAGCAGCCACGAAGTGGCCGAAGCAAAGCGAAGCCCCGGATAGCCCGGTGGGGCCCCGCCCCATGCGCCCGAGTAACATGCGGTCACGGCAATTTTCGGATATTGCCGGGCTGCGGCAGGAGTTTTTAGAGGAACCTGAAAAATAAAATGGTTGAGCTTTCGGCTACTGATATCTATAAAAGTTTTGGGACCGACGCCGTGCTTTGCGGCGTTTCGTTTTCGCTGCGGCGCGGCGAGAAGGTCGGCGTGATCGGGAGAAACGGAGCGGGGAAGACCACGCTTTTGCGCATATTGACGGGCGAGAGCGAGGCGGATTCCGGCGAGGTGTTTTTTGCGAAAAACCGGCGCGTCGGTTATCTGCGGCAGGCGGCGGATTTTGGGGACGGCGATACGCCCGAGGGCATATTGCGGCGCGAATACGAGCGGCTGTGCGCGGAGGGCGTGGAAACATACGAAAGCGAGATACGCGGGATACTGCGGGGCATGGCGTTTCCCGATGAGATGCACGCGGCTCCCGCGGAGAGATTGAGCGGCGGCGAAAAAACGCGGCTCGCGCTGTCGGCGCTGCTGATGTCGAAGCCGGATATCCTGCTTCACGACGAGCCGACGAACCACCTTGATATCGGGACTATCGGCTGGCTCGAACAGTGGGTGCGCTCGTTCCGCGGCACGGTGGTCCTCGTGACGCACGACCGGTATTTTCTTGACCGGACGGTCGACCGGATCCTCGAGATAGAACACGGCGCGGCGGCGCTGTATCCCGGCAGTTACTCGCGGTACGCGGAATTGAAACGCGCGGCGCGCGAGCAGCAGCTTCGTGAATACGAGAAAAACCGGCGCGAGATATCGCGGCAGGAGGAACTGATACGCCGGTATAAGGAGCGCGGGACGGAGAAGCTCGCGAAGCGGGCGGCCTCGCGCGAGAAGCGCCTCGAGCATACGGAGCGAGTAGATAAACCGCTGACGGAAGCGCGCTCGATGAAACTGCGCTTGGACGAAAAGACAAAGAGCGGCACGGACGTGCTGGAGATACATGGCCTGACGAAATCGTTTCCCGCGCGGGACGGAAGCGCACGCGCGCGGCTGCTGTTTGAGGGGGTCGATCTGGATTTGAAACGCGGCGAACGGCTCTGCATCGTCGGCGCGAACGGGATCGGCAAGACGACGTTTCTGCGCATAGCGCTTGGGCATGAGCCGCCGGGCGGAGGGAGCGTTCGCAGAGGGCACAACGTCCGCATGGGTTATTACGATCAGGAGCAGAAATTTCCCGACAGCGACCGCACGGCGCTTGCGGAGATGAACGTGGCGTTCCCGCAGTACAGCGAGGGCGAAATGCGGACGATACTCGCGGCCTTTCTCTTTACGGGCGACAGCGTGTTTCGCGAAATAACCGCGCTTTCGGGCGGCGAAAAGGCGAAACTTGCCTTGGTTCGGCTGATGCTTTCGGGCGCCAATACGCTGCTTCTCGACGAGCCGACGAACCATCTCGACATACCGTCGCGCGAAGCCGTGGAGGACGCCTTGCTCGAATTCGACGGCACGCTGATCGTCGTTTCGCATGACCGGTATTTTCTGAACAAGGTCCCGACGCGCATCGCGGAATTGACGCGGGACGCGCTCGTCAGCTATCCGGGCCGGTATGATTATTACGAAGAAAAGCGGAATATGACGCAGTCGGGCAAGAGTTATCTGCGGTCGATCGGTGAAGCGGAAAAGGCGGGCGCGGAACGCGCGGACGAGTGTCAAGCGAATGACTTGACAGACGCGGCGGCGGTTCGCCTGAAAAAGAAGCAGGCGGAAACGGAGCGCAAACGGACCGAGCGGCTTATTGCTGAGGCCGAGGCGCGTATCGAAGCGGCGGAAGCGTCCATAGCGGAAACGGAGGCCGCCATCGCTTCGGCGGACGTCGCGTCGTCGCACACGGCGCTGGCGGAGTACGCGGAGAAGCTCGACGCTCTGCGCGGGCAACTGGAAGAAGCCTACGCGGAATGGGAGGGGCTCCATTAGGTAAACGGAAAGAACATGCCGGTGGGCCGCCGGCTTTTGCGCGGCATAATTTCAGGCATGAAAAGCGCATGTTATTATTAATGAAGTAAATTTATTCGAGGCGGCCGTTGCTTGGTTTCGCCGCGCGCGTTTTCCCGGCGCATGTGCCTTAGGGTAACCCGCACCTCGCAACGCCGCTCGCAAGCCGTTACCGTTACAGGGGCGCACGCGATTAAATTATGCGTAATTTAAAATTATTCAAAGCGCGAAAACGGTTATCGTATTATTTAATTACGCACAATTAAATTGCGCGCAATTAAAAATTTCTTATCGACTACCTGTGCCATTACTCGCAACAAAACAACAACCCCTGCGCCGTTACGCAACAAAACAACTCGCAACCCGCACCGCCGCTCGCAAGCCGTTACCATTACACGACAAAGTAGCTCGCAATCTGCACCGCCGCTCGCAAGCCGTTACTGTTATACGATTACTCGCAACCGAAAGAGATTTTCATCAACCCCTGCGCCGCTACGCAACAAAACAACTCGCAATCCGCAACACCGCCGTTACTGTTACACAACAAAACAACTCGCAGCTCGCCGCTCGCAAGCCGTTCCCGTTACGCCGTTACCCGCCCTCTAAATTAAAAGCTCAGCACCAGCGACAGTCCGGCCACGACGACGAGGAAAAGAATGAGGGACGTGCCGGAAAAGGCGATCTTATAGGTTTCGCTCCGCGCGGGTTTTTCCGTGTTTATCTGATCCCGTATCGTCCGCCGGTTCGTCGCGAGCAGAACGACGGCCACGATAAATATTACCGTGTCAACGGCCAGCTCCACCGTCTGGCTTGGAGCGAGAGCGCTGAGCAAGATGGCCGCGCTGTTATAGAGAACGTGCAGCAGCATCGACCACTTGACGGAATATTTATGCGCCACATAGCCGAGCAGGATGCCGACGGGGAAGGCGAACACGGCCTGCACAAAGAATATGTGGTAGCACCCGAAGAACATCGCGGACATGACTATGGCGAAATTGCCGCCGTATTTTTCGAGATGCCGCATAATGGCGGCGCGGAAAACGATTTCCTCCATAATGGGGCCGAGCAGCATCACGTATATCAGCCCCGGAACGTTCATCATGCCTTCCACCGCCGTGGAATACGTGTCCGTGGCGGAGATGCCGGCTTTGCCGAGCAGGGCGTTGAGTAGTGCCGCGAGCGCGGTAAAGACGAATTGCGCGCCGAACGCGACGATAAATATCTGCGCGAAAACCGCGGGGCGCATCTTCTCCCGCACGGTGGTGATGTCCGTTGTGAACAGACGCCCGCCGCGTATAACGAGGAAGATCGGCAGGCTGACGATCTCCGCGATCAGTGTCGACAGCGAGATAAAGCTGCCGTATTGAGCCGTTGTTTCGGATAAAGCGTCCGTGAAGGAAAGGCCGGCCGCGCCTCCCGCAAACGACTGCACCGAGTCCGTACCGAAAAGATACGGGATTATCATAAGCGTCGCCGCGATAAGATTCATGACGACGTAGAACGCGAGCAACATCAGCACGATCATCATGGTATCGTAGCGAAGGGCTTTTCGGTACAGCAGATTTTCGTCCTGCGGCGCCGGCGGATTCGGATTATATGCATATCGATCAATCATTACTCTACTATCCCCCATTCATCATATGGTTTATACTATTATATTATACGATAACTTTTCCTGTAACCGAAAGGCGTGAATTGCATACTATCACCATATCCGAAACGGACGAGGGCCAGCGCCTCGACCGCTATCTGAAAAAATTCCTGAGCTCGGCCCCGCTGAGCCTCATCTATAAAATTTGCCGCAAGGACGCGAAGGTCAACGGCCAGCGCCGGCAGGTCGATTATATGATGCAGGCGGGCGACGAGCTGACGCTGTATCTGACGGACGACCGCATCGGCGAGCTCTCGCGGCGGAAAAAGCGCGCCCGCTCGAAGCGGCAGTTCGGCATCATTTACGAGGACGACCGTATCCTCGTGGTGTCAAAACCGTTCGGGCTTTTGACGCACGGCGACAGCGTCGAGAAGAAGGACACGCTTGTAAATCAGGTGTCAGGCTATTTGCTTGACAAGGGATTTTCCGCGCGGACTTTTACGCCCTCGCCCGTCAACCGACTCGACCGCAATACGACGGGCATCGTCGTGTTCGGCAAGGATCCGAAAGCGATACGCGACTTCTCGGCGATGATACGGCACGGCGGTGACGTCGATAAATATTATCTGACGCTCGCGGCCGGCGAGATAACGGAAACGCTCGATCTGCGCGGACGCATGGTCAAGGACGAAGCGACGAATACCGTGCGGGTCTTGCCGGAGGATTCGGACGAAGGAAGATTTACGCACACGGTGGCGCGCCCTGTCAAGGTTTTTACTTTACGCGCGGGCGAGGCGTTTACGCTGACGGAAGTGCTGCTCGTGACGGGCCGGCCGCACCAGATCAGAGCCGACCTCGCGGCGGCGGGGCATCCCGTTATCGGTGACAGGAAATACGGCGATGCGGCCGCGAACCGATACGCGGAGCGGAAGTTTTCGCTGCCCGCCCAGTTTCTGCACGCCTCCCGCCTGCATGTCAATAAGGGCCACGAATCGCTGGACTATCTCGCGGGCATGGATTTTGAAAGCCCGCTGCCGGAAAACCTCGCGGCCATCGTTGCCGCGCTGGAGGGAGGGGCGTAGACGCCGGCTGCTCGTGTAAGCGGGTCGTAAGAGAGAGAAGCGCATACAGTGCGTGAAAATAATGCATTCCGCTGCAATGCCGCTCATGCCATGTCTGTCATTCCGGGCTTGCCCCGGAACGTTCGCTACGCTCACTCCTCCGCTCACGTTGCTCGCTTCGCTGTCCTGTTTTACACTGCGGCTAAAGCCGCGTAAAACAGGCAATCTC
>JAISEX010000077.1 GCA_031263875.1 Eubacteriales Family XIII. Incertae Sedis bacterium
CATCAGCGGCGGTTTGCCGGCGTTCCAGCGCGATATCGTCGCCGGCGCTGACGCTTCCGCCCCGGATTACCCTGCAAAATATCCCCTTCTTGGGCATGATACAATCGCCGGTCAGTTCAAAAACCTGACACCTGGAGTGGCATTCCTTGCCTATCTGGCTGACCTCCAGAAGGCATTCGCCGATACTCAGCCTGTCGCCGAGCTCGAGCGGCTCCAGGTCGAAGCCTTCCGTCGTCAGGTTTTCGGCGAAACCGCCTGGGCGAAGGCCGGGCAGCTTCGCCCTCATAGCCTCGATGTCCTCGGAGGCTATGAGGCTCACCTGCCTGTGGGCAAACCCCCCATGGGCGTCGCCCTCCAGGCCGAACCCCTCGATGAGCCGCGCGGAGCCTACATCCTCTTTGATCGTGCCTTTTTCCCGTGAAACGCAGACGGCTATTATCCTTCCGCGCGTTTTCACGCCCATGTCAGTCGGCCGCCCTCGAAGTCTCCGCTATGTATCGCTCCTCTTCATCGAACTGGTCGCACGCTCCGCAGGTGATGCCGCACGGCCCTGAGACGGCGGCTCCGCTTTTGCGTTCGCGGTAGTTCGCGACAGCGGCGCGAAGAGCCTCCTCGGCCAGCAGGGAACAGTGGAGTTTTTCGGCGGGGAGGCCTCCGAGTTCGTTCGCGACCTCCCTGTTCGTTATCTTCAGGGCTTCGTCGATCGAGAGCCCCTTGACCATCTCAGTCGCCATCGAACTGGTCGCGATCGCGGCCGCGCATCCGAACGTCTCGAACTTGACGTCCCTGATGATCTCGTTCTCGTCGACGTCGAGATATATCTTCATGACGTCGCCGCATCTGGGATTGCCCACTTCCCCTACTCCGTCCGCGTCCGATATGTCCCCCACGTTGCGGGGATTCATGAAATAATCTATGACCTTTTCATTGTACATCTGCTGCATCGTGTTCAACCTCCCTTGTACGGGGACATCTTGCGAAGAATTTCCACTATCGGGGGAAATTTCTCCAGGACGTAATCGATGTCCTCATCTGTCGTGTCCCTGCCAAGCGTCAGCCTCACCGATCCGTGCGCCGTGGCGTGGTCGAGACCCATAGCCAGCAGAACATGACTCGGTTCGAGGCTGCCGGATGTGCAGGCGCTTCCGCTCGACACGCCTATACCGGCGTAGTCCATCCGCAGAAGCATTCCCTCTCCCTCGATCAATTTCACGCAGACGCTGCCGTGGAACGGCAGGCGCCTCGTTCTGTGTCCGGTGACGAACGTGTCGGGGATTCGGCTCTCTATACCATCGAGAAGTTTATCACGCAATCCCGAAACCCGCGACTCCTCGCCGGCTTCGAAAAGTTTTTTCGCTAGGATCGCCGAAGCGCCGAAACCAACTATTTCAGCGGTGTTCTCTGTGCCCGAGCGTATGCCGTACTCCTGGCCGCCTCCATGGACAAGAGGAACCAGCTTTATGCCCCGCCTGATATAAAGCGCGCCGATACCCTTCGGGCCGTACATTTTATGAGCGGACATAGTCAGCATGTCGACGGGCAGATTTGAGACGTCTATGGGGATGTGCCCGGCGGTTTGAACGGCGTCCGTGTGGAACAGCGCTCCCCGCTCGCGGCAGATTGCCCCCAGCTCCTCGATGGGGTTTATGGTGCCGACCTCGTTGTTGGCGTGCATCACGCTCACCAGCAGCGTGTCGCCGCGAATGGCGTCGCGCAGCGCTTCCGGGCGTATCATCCCGAACTCGTCAGCCGGCAGAAACGTGACGTCGTATCCGGAGCGCCCAAGCCATTTGAAGGTATCCATGACGGCGTGGTGCTCGACCGCGGACGTTATGATATGTTTGCGCCCGGTTTTGTCGGCCCATACGGCCCCTTTTATGGCCAGGTTGTCCGAGGCGCTGCCGCATCCCGTGAACACTATTTCTCTCGCGTCCGCCCCTATCAGGGACGCAACGTTTTCCCTCGCCTCGTCCACGCCGCGCCGGGCCTCGCGTCCCCATCGGTGGAGGCTGTTGGGGTTTCCGGGCATATCGGTGAAATAAGGCGTCATCGCCTCTAAAACTTCCCCCGCCACCGGAGTGGTGGCTGAATGATCGAGATAAACCTTGCGCGTTTCCATATATTTTCACCTCGTTTTGAACTCTCTGTCGGTATTTATTTTACAGCCCAGACTATATTATAAGACTATTTCATAGTAAAAAACTAGTAAATGATGAAATTGGTCCAAAAGAGTCATGCAAACGCTAATTTATCGCCGCCCAAGCTGTGCTAAAATCTACACCGTAACTTTTGTCGAAGTCAAGTAAAAGCGCGGCTGGGGGGAAAATAGTTTGTTATATTTCGGCGTTCGCGCGGTCCGGCGTTCCGCTCATGTGGAATACGCCGCCGCGATTTCTATAACCGCCCGCTTGCCCGGCGATGGACGGAAATCTGTCTGAACTGCTGGCCGCCCGCGAGGAGAGGGCTCTCGTTCAGAGAGTGTTTCTCGGCGCGGCGGGAGCGTCTTTCGTCGTCCAGATATCGCTCAACATTCCCGGCCTCCCCAAGAGGTTGAAGGGCGACGAACAGGCCGTCATCCGCGCCCGGGAGATTTTTTTGAGCGAGTACAAGGTTCTTCCGTCGGCGGAAGCGCGTATGGTCAACTTCGCCGGCGTATCCAGCGTCATCCTGTTCGCCGGAGGCGGCGCGGCTTCGGCGAAGAGGACTGCCGTCGCGGTCGAGGATGGAGCGGAGTGGGGACGGATACTCGATATCGACGTGATCACGGGCGCGGGCCCTGTGCCCAGGACATCGCTCGGATTTAGCGGGAGAAAATGTATGCTGTGCGGCGAAACGGCTAAAATATGCGCCCGCGAACGCGGCCACCCTGTCGCTACGCTGAGGGAGGAGGCTTCCCGGCTGCTTCGTCTCGTTCGTTCAGGGTGATCGCGTCGTCCAGGTAGCCGCGCCAGACGCGGAACGACAGATATGTGAAAACCGCCGCGCCGGAGAAGCCTCGGACTATCATCCCAGGGTTCCCCTTCCCCGCGAGGTAACCCCCGGCTCCGCCCACGGCGTACCCCACGCACCCTATCACAGTA
>JAISEX010000086.1 GCA_031263875.1 Eubacteriales Family XIII. Incertae Sedis bacterium
CCACTCGCTGCGCTCGTTTCGCTGTCCTGTTTTACATTGCGGCTAAAGCCGCGTAAAACAGGCGAAGCCCTGCGCTCCTCGATGTGCGAGGCACAACGGAGCTAACGTTCGCTGCACTCACTCCTCCGCTCGCGTTGCTCGCTACGCTGTCCTGTTTTACATTGCGGCTGAAGCCGCGTAAAACAGGCGAAGCTCCTGTACCTCTGCCAAGGGATAGCAGTGGAACGTTCGCTGCGCTCACTCCTCCGCTCCCTGCGGTCGCTTCGCTGTCCTGTTTTACCTTGCGGCTAAAGCCGCGTAAAACAGGCAACTTCCGCGGACTACGCATGCACCGATACCTCGGCCGGGGGATTGCGGGGCAGGGCCCGCAATGACAGACGATGGCATAAGCGGAATTGCAACGTATGGCCCGGTGGGGCTGTCCCGAGGTTCGGGAAAATACGGAAGTCCGACATGGCGGAGATTTCTGGCGGTATCTTTATACAAATCGCAGGACAGCCCCATGCGCCGGCGGAGGTTTTTCGAAAAAGATGATGGTGTGTATCCGTTCCGCGACGGACAAACTTGCGGAAATAGAGGACATATTTTGTCAAAATATTTGTTCTCGCAAGCAAGAAGTTGATTATTGATTAAAAATATGTGATAATTGCCGAAGGTGATGCCGAAGACTTTTGAGGATCGGTTTCACGACAGGTAAAGGAAGGATACATACACTGCCCATCTATTCGATGATTTCTGTGCTCTTGACAGAACTCGAAAGGTTCGCATATGGAAAAAACCGAAGGAGAGATAATGAAAAGATTCTTGATCGCGACACACGGTCGTTTTGCGGACGGCGTGTTGTCGTCACTGCGCATGATTTTAGGTGACGCTGAGGGAGTCGAAACGATGAACGCTTTTACGGAGGACGGCTTCGATCTCGCCGCTGCGGTGAAAGAGCGCGTGGAGCGTATCGGGGAGGGCGAGGAACTCGTCGTGCTGACCGATATGTTCGGCGGCAGCGTGAACAATGAGTTTATGCGGTACCTCGGCCGGGAGAACTATCACCTGATCGCGGGCGTCAATTTGCCGCTGCTGCTGGAACTCGTCGTGAACCGGGACGCGGACACGGAGGAAATGATAGCGGACGCGCTGCGTTCGGCGAGCGGCGCGATTCAATATTGCAATGCCGCGCTTGCGCAGTTCAAAACGGAGAACGGCGCGGATACGGGCGAGGCGGGAATATGAAAACGGAAAAGCATGTTGGAAGGAAGGCGAAAAATGGGTGAACCGAATATTGTGATGAGCAGGATCGACAACCGGTTGGTGCACGGTCAGGTGGGCGTTTCGTGGCTGACGCATTTGGGCGCGAATCTGCTGCTGGTGGCCGACGACGAGGCGGCGGGCGATGAAACGCAGCAGGCGATCATGACGATGACGGCGCGGCAGTACGGCGTGCAGATCAGGTTTTTTACGCTTGAGAAGACCGCCGCGGTCATACATAAGGCGGCGCCCGAGCAGAAAATCTTTATCATTGCCAGAACGCCCGTGGAAATGCTGTATTTGATCGAGCACGGCGTTCCCATCAAGGAGGTGAATATCGGCAATATGCACTTTGGAGAGGGAAAGCGGCAATTGAGCGCGCATAATTATGCCGACGAAGCCGAGATCGAGGCGCTGAAGAAGATCCGCGAAAAGACGGGCGCGTTGTTTATGCAGGAGCTGCCGACTTCTCCGCGGGAAAATTTTGAGTTGTAAGTATGAAACTTGTTTCATACTTCTGCCATGCGCGATTCCCGCGCGAAGCGAAAAATAGTCGCGCGGCATAAGATGATGGTTGCCTCCATGCGTAATTGGAATTCCAACGCGCAACGAGGTTCACGACACGTTTGTGCCGCACGGAGGCATGGAGGCAAGAGTGGGACCGAAAGATCGGTTTCACGGAAAGGAAAGTTGCAATGGATATTACCTTATTGCAGGGACTGATGATTACCGGCTGGGCCGTAATAGCGGGCTGCGATTATCAGACAGAGGCATTTTTTATCTTTAGGCCGATCGTGGTCGCGACGGTGACGGGGATCCTTTTGGGCGATCCGGTAACCGGAGCGATGGTCGGCGGGTTGACGGAACTCGCTTTCGCCGGGTTGACGATGGTCGGTGGGACAACGCCGCCGGATCCGCTTGTCGCGGGTCTGATGGGAGCGGTATTCGCGATTTGCGGCAATATGTCGCCGACAAACGCGCTGGCGCTCGCGATCCCGTTCTGTATTTTATCGCAATACATTCACATTCTTACGACCACGGCCTATCTCGCGTGGAACCGGGTCGGCGCGCGGATGATCAAGGGAAACAACGTGAAAGGCTTGGTTCGCATCAATGTCTTTGCCACGCTGCTCTCCGGCGTGATCAGCGGCATTTTTATCTTTTTATCCACGTACGTGATCCAGGACGCAATAGACAAAATTATCGCGGTGATACCGGAATGGCTGATGCACGGTCTGGAAGTCGCGGGCGGCGTTATGCCGGCGCTGGGCTTCGCCATGCTGCTTATGGTCATGTTTAAGGTGAGATATGTGCCGTTCCTCATCGTGGGATTCCTTTTGGCCTGTTTCATCGAATTTAAAAACCTGCTCCCGATTGCTTTGGTCGGATTTGCTTTCGCGGTGTTCAACTACTTTTACGGGCGGAAGGATAAAGATGTGGCGGCGGCAGCCGCGGAGGAAAACGGAGGTAATGAAAATGTCGGAATTTAACACTATTACGCAAGATACCGGCGGCGCCGAACCTGAGGCGAAGCTGACGAAGAAGGATTTGAATAAGGCGGTCTGGTATTCCGTTCTGCTGCAGGGGACCTTCAATTACGAAAACTATCAGGGGCTGGGTTGGTGCGCGATGCTGGCGCCGGCTCTGAAAAAAATATTCCGGAACAGGCCGGATGAACTGCGGCAGGCGTTGCACGACAATACGGCGTTTTTCAATACGCAGCCGGTCGTGTCAACGTTTCTGCAGGGATTGACCCTGTCCATGTACGAGGGCAAGGAAGAATTCAGCACGATCAACAACGTGCGGCTGTCGCTGTTCGGCCCCTTGGCGGGCGTGGGCGATTCGATCTTCTGGTTTACGCTGCTGCCCATTATGGTCGGCATTTGCTCGTCAATGGCCGTCGGCGGTAACCTTCTGGGGCCGGCTCTCTATTTCCTCGTGTATATCGCGGTTTTCTGCACGAGGTTTTTCTTCATTCGCTTGGGATATAATACGGGCGCAAAGGCGGTGTCGCAGATCGGCGAGAAGACGAAGGATCTGTCCGTCGCCGCGTCGATATTGGGTAATACCGTTATCGGGGCGCTGATCGCGACGTATATCTCATTTTCAATCAAGGTTTCAATACCGGTT
>JAISEX010000104.1 GCA_031263875.1 Eubacteriales Family XIII. Incertae Sedis bacterium
GTAGCCCGCAAAGCCGCCGCAGTTTTTCGTGCGAAAACCGAGGCTGCCGCACAGCGACAGGACGTATTCCAAGCAGTCAGCGATGCCCTCCCCGAACGGCATATCCGGGCCTCCCGCCGCTTTGACGCTCGGGATCCCGATAATGCGCTGAGCGGCTTCCACGAGCTGCGGCCGCAATCTCATGAGATTGTCTTTGAGTTTGTTCTGTTTCATGTTTTCTCTCGTTTCTGCCGGCGCTGATGCCGCCGTGATTCTCTGGTATCCGGAGAATCGCGTCAACAGAGTTGTAACGAAATTAACCGAATTTGATATTTTTCCATTGTGTTAATCGCATATTCGATCGAATCCAAGCCATCATCTTTTAGACCGCCGTATTTGATTCTCATCTCGTTACAACTCTCATAACGCGCTCTCTGCGCCGCCGCATGTTCACTTTGTTTAGCGCCGGGGATGACGGAGGACGGCATGGAGTGGGGCCCCGCGTTGTGACTTCGCCCGCTCCGTTTGTTGCGTGGGGAGTAGACCGGTTCGCCGTAGAGAAGGCGTGCATGCGGTTTACTTTTCTCGCTTTTTCGCGCACGGTAGAGCGCCACGGGCTGAAGCCCTGCGCTCCTCGTTGTGCGAGGTACGACGGAGCTAACGTTCGCTACGCTCACTCCTCCGCTCGCGTTGCTCGCTTCGCTGTCCTGTTTTACACTGCGGCTGAAGCCGCGTAAAACAGGCGAAGCTCCTGTACCTCTGCCAAGGGATAGGAGGGGTGCGCAGCAGCCGCGAAGCGGCCGGAGCAACGTTCGCTGTACTCACTCCTCCGCTCGCTGCGCTCGCTTCTCTGTCCTGTTTTACCTTGCGGCTGAAGCCGCGTAAAACAGGCGGAAGCGGAGCCCCATGCTCTGTTTTACACTGCGGCTGAAGCCGCGTAAAACAGGCTCCGGTGGGGCTCCGCCCCATGCGCCCAAAGCGATACCCCGGTTTGCTGCTCGCTGCCCGCGATGACAGTCTTTAACAAGGGCAAGGAATTTGTTATGATATATGCATGAGTGAATTAGTAGTGCATCCGTGGAAACCCCTCTTTGACAGCGAGTCGCGGGTTTTGGTGCTCGGCACGATCCCGTCGCCGCGTTCGAGAGCCGAGGGCTTCTATTTCGGGCATCCGCAAAATGTGTTTTGGAGCGCGATAGCGGATTCGCTGCGGGCTCCGCGGCTTCCCGCGGGCGCCGGCATTTCTGAGAAAACCGCGTTACTGAGAGAGAATCACGTCGCGCTGTGGGACGTGCTGCATTCCTGCGTCATTGAAGGAGCATCGGACGCGAGCGTTCGCGAACCCGTCCCGAACAAATTCAAAGGCATTATCGAAGCGTCGAAAATTTCCGCGGTCTTTGCCACCGGCAAGACGGCCGTTAGCTTGTTCAATAAATATTGCGTAACGGAAAGCGGCATGAGGGCGATCTATCTTCCGTCGACGAGTCCCGCGAACAGGGCGACGCAGATGAAGCCCGCGTTTGCGGAAAGTTGGGCGGGCGTCGGGCGCATCATACGCGGCGAGCTTGTGAGCGCTGCCGGCATGAAGGCCGCCGACGCCTTTACGATACACGTCCGCGGAATACCCTCGATGACGCTGATGGAGAACGCGGCCGGGGCCGTCTGTGAGGTGATCGCGGAGCGCTGTTTTACGGGGAAAAGCGCCGTGCCGCCGCGGATCGTCTGTGTGTGCGGAGCCGGTAATAACGGCGGGGACGGTTTTGCCGTTGCTCGTTTAATGAAGAAAAAGGGCGCTCGTGCGGAGGTCGTTTTTGTTGGTGAGAAAGCGAAACTGACGGCCGAAACGTCGCAGCAGTGGGAGTTGGCCGCAGGCAGCGGCGTGCCCGTCTATGAAAACGATAACATGCGCATAATGTCCGCTGCGGACGGCGCGGTCATCGTTGACGCTGTCTTCGGAATCGGACTGACGCGTAATATAACCCGCGGATATCTCGATGCGGTACGGGCGATGGAAGCGGCAAAGCGCGGAGGAGCGCGGATAGTCGCGGTTGATATTCCCTCGGGCGTTTCGGCGGATACGGGCGAAATACTTGGGGCTGCCGCCCCAGCGGATTTTACCGTCACCTTCGCGTGTAACAAGATCGGCTTGACGGCGGAGCCCGGCAAAACCGCGGCGGGAACCGTCGTTGTGAAGGATATAGGCATTGCGGTAATATGAAATTGAGATAATATGAAGTGGACGCAGGAACAGGCGAGCGCGATAGATAAGCGCGGGAGTAATATTCTCGTATCGGCGGCGGCGGGATCGGGGAAAACCGCCGTGCTTGTCGAACGCATTAAAAAACTTATACTCGGCGCGGACGGCGCGAAGCCCGTATCCGCCGACCGGCTGCTCGTCGTGACGTTTACGGAGGCGGCGGCTTCCGAGATGCGCCAGAAAATCATAGACGCCGTCGCGGAGGAACGGGAAGAATCGGACAGCGAATATCTTCGCGGTCAGCTCCGGCGGCTTCATTTCGCAAATATCAGCACCTTCCACGCGTTCGCTTTGTCAATT
>JAISEX010000143.1 GCA_031263875.1 Eubacteriales Family XIII. Incertae Sedis bacterium
GTCGCCGGCGCCGAGGGCGCCGCAGTCCGCGTTGTGGGGGCCTTGCCCCCTACGTAGAGCGCGGCGACGCGGAGCGACGCGCAAGGGATCGGAGGGGTGCGCAGCAGCCGCGAAGCGGCCGAAGCGAACAGCGGAGCCCCGCAGAAGCCCGGTGGGGCACGCAAAGTAAGTACACGCGGAGGACTGGCCGGGAATTACGTGCAACATCATTCCCACGTGCCCCATGCGCCCATATGCAAATGCGGCGGGACAGGAAATTTCGCGATGGAGATACGTATGAGAAGAAATTTCGTCAATCGTTCGCGCGTCGGCGCTGCGGTGAGGCGCGCAGTATGGTAAAACTTCCGCGGCATATCGCCATTATCATGGACGGCAACGGCAGGTGGGCGAAGAAACACGGGAAGACGCGCCTTGGCGGGCACGACGCCGGCATGAAGGCGATGAAGGGCGTTATCAAGGAGTGCGGCCGCCTCGGTATCGAGCATCTGACGGTCTACGCGTTCTCGACGGAGAATTGGAAGCGCAGCAAAAGCGAGGTTGCCGGCATTTTCGGCCTGATCGTCAAGTATATGCGGTCGGAGCTTGCGGAGCTGATGGAAAACAACGTCGTCTGCGACGTGCTCGGCGATTATACGTCGCTGCCGAAGGACGCGGTGAACGCGCTCGACAAGCTGAAGGCGGACACCGGGAATAATACGGGGCTGCGGTTTCATATCGCGCTCAATTACGGCAGCCGCGCGGACATGCTTGCCGCCGCCAAAAGGCTTGCGCTCGCTGCGTTTGAAGCGGAAGGAGCGGATGCGGCCGAGCAGAAAGCGCGTATCGAGGAATGGACGCCGGAGGATTTTGCGCGGGGACTCGCTACCGGCGGCATACCCGACCCGGATCTGATTATCCGCACGAGCGGCGAGCAGCGCCTTTCAAATTTCCTGCTCTGGGAAGCGGCATACAGCGAACTCGTCTTTTCCGACACGCTGTGGCCGGATTTTACGCCGGAAGAATTTCACCGGGCCCTCGACGAATACGCGCGGCGCAGCCGCCGGTTCGGGGGCAGATAAGGAGTAATGTTGAAAACACGGATACTATCGGGCTTGGCGATGCTGCCTGCGTTGTTTTTTGTTTATTGGGGCGGGATACCCCTCTATATATTGTGCTTCGCGATAAGCGTCGTCGCGCTGTGGGAATTCACGAGCGTCTTTAAAAAGGCGTCGGACGCGCCCGAATTTGGCCGCGTGCCGCAGCCGTCGTTTGTCATCGGTGTGATCGGGGCGGTGTCGTTCTACGGGATCACGCTGTTTATCCACGTGTCGTTTTGGGCGTTTTGGGTCTTTCTCGTCACTGTCCTGTCGCTTTTGCTTCTGTTCCGCGGCTCGTCGGGACTATCGGACGCGTTTATCACGCTCGCGGCAAATATCTACATCGTCTTTTTCCTCGGTAACGTCGTCATGCTCGGAACGTACTTCACGTTCGTGAAAATGGAGAGCGTGTGGGATTTCCAGGGTTTCAAGAATCCCGTCTGGCTGGCGCTGCTGGCGGCGCTTGGCTCGGATATCTTCGCGTATTTTACGGGCGTGCTTATCGGCAAACACAAGCTCTGCCCGAAACTCAGCCCGAAGAAAACCGTGGAAGGTTTTATCGGCGGCATCATCGGCAGCATGCTGCTCTGCTGCGTCTTCGGCTCTCTCGCCCTCGGCGATTTTTTCGGCGACACGCTGCTGATACCCCTGCCGGGCGGGTATAATTTATCCGGCCATTTGGTGCTGATCGGCGCTCTCGGCGGAGCGATTTCTGTCGTCGGCGATCTGACGGCGTCGGCCATCAAACGCAAGCTCGGCGCGAAGGATTACGGCAAGCTGATACCGGGGCACGGCGGCATTTTGGACCGCATCGACAGCGTCTTGTTTACGGTTCCGTTCCTGTTTTTCTACTTGCAGATCACGGATTTCATCTATAATGTGATCAACGCGGGAGCGGCGGCGTAAGAACGGCTTGCGAGAGCGGGACAGTGCGTTATGGAAATATATGGGATTAGCGAACGCGAAACGGTAGCGTAATGAAATTGCACAGGAGTAATTACAGGAACGCGATGATATGATGGAAGTATATGGAATTAACTCACAGGTGAACGATAATTAATATGAGAGCAGCCCGGAACAAACAATTTTATTGAACGAGAGCGGCTTATGCAAAAATAATGAGAACGGGCGAGTGTGGAATGATGATCGAGATGGAAATATATGGAATTACCCGGAGCGAAGCAGCAATAATATAATGGAATCATATAAAAACAACCACTGCGAGAATAACGATGCACTGCCGGCGTCCGGCGCGAGGCGGCGCGTTGCCCTTTTTGGCGCCACGGGTTCCATCGGGACGACGGCTCTCGGTATCATAGAAGCGAACAGCGATAAATTATCGCCGGTCTTTCTTTCGTGCCACAGCAGGGTCGATATTCTGCGTAGCCATCTTGAGCGGCTTGCGGCGGCGGGGCGCATAAGCGACGTGGAAGCCGTTTGCGTCGGAAGCGAAAGCGACGCCGCGGTTATTGCAAACGCTTTTCCGCGAAAATTAGGCGAGATATATATCGGGGCGGAGGGACTGGTCAAAGCAGCTCGTGAACTCGATTACGACGTGATGCTGAACGCGCTCGTCGGTATCGCGGGGCTTGCGCCGACCTGCGCGGCGCTGGAAAACGGCGCGCGAAAACGTGCGGCGCGAGGCGGCGACGCAAATGTGCCGCGTTTCGAGATAGCGTTGGCGAATAAGGAAACCCTCGTTGCGGGCGGCGGGCTCGTTATGGACGCGGCGCGGGAAGCGGGCGTTCCGGTCGTGCCGGTCGACAGCGAACACAGCGCCATCTTCCAGTGTCTTGCGGGAAATGCCGGAAATAAGCCGCGGCGTGTTATCGTGACGGCTTCGGGCGGCCCCTTCCTCGGCATGACGCGCGGCGAGCTTGCGGACGTGACGCCGGAGCAGGCGCTGGCGCACCCGAACTGGTCCATGGGCCCCAAGATTACGGTCGATTCGGCGACCATGATGAACAAAGCCTTCGAGCTTATCGAGGCGAAGTGGCTGTTCGGATTGCCGGGGGAGAACATCGAGGCTATCATACATCCCGGCAGCGTCGTCCATTCCCTCGTCGAATTTGAGGACGGGGCGATGCTCGCCCAGCTTGGCGTTCCGAGCATGAAAGTCCCGATTTCCTACGCCCTGTCGTACCCCGGCCGGTGGCCGACGGACGCGGGCTTTGTGGATCTCGCCGCGCTCGGTCAGCTCAAGTTCGCGCAGCCGTCCGGCGAGGGGAAGCGCGCCTTAGCTGTCGCGAAACGCGTGATACGCGAATCCGAAATTCACGGGACGGACAGCGGAGCTATCGCGATAAACGCCGCGAATGAGATTCTCGTCGCCGCGTTTTTGGCCGGCAGGATCGCGTTTACGGACATTCTGGACGGAGTGGAACAGGCGCTCGAACGGGCCGAAGCGCGGGCCGCGAAGACGCTTGATGGTATAATGGAGATCGACCGGGAAACGAGAAAACGCACGGAGTCATTTATAACATGTTTATAGTTTACGCGATAATAATATTTTTAGTGCTCGTGTTTGTGCACGAGTTGGGCCACTTTCTGACCGCGCGCGCCGTCGGCATACGCGTCAAGGAGTTTGCCCTCGGCATGGGGCCGAAACTTTTGAAGAAACAGAAGGGCGAAACGGTCTATTCGCTGCGCGCCATTCCGATCGGCGGTTTTTGCGCCATGGAGGGCGAGGACGAAGAATCGGACGACCCGAAAGCCTTCAACAACAAGCCTGCCTGGTCGCGGGCGGTGGTTCTCGTCGCGGGTTCGCTGATGAATATCCTGTTCGCGGTTCTGCTGCTCATTATCGCGATTTTCATCCAGGGGACGCCCGGCACGACCGTTGCGGAGATCGCCGCGGACAGCCCCGCCCGTGTCGCGGGTCTGGAGGCCGGCGCGACGGTGACGGCGATAGACGGCACGAAGATCGAGAATTGGAGCGATATCGCCGCGCAGATCGCGGGCAAGGAGCGCGTCACCATCGAGGCCGCGGATCCGGACGGCACGGCCAAAACCATCGAAACCGCCTTGTATAAAGACGCGAACGGCGATTATAAGATAGGGATCACGCCGAAGATGGAGCACCCGCCGTCGTACGCGCTGAAGTCCGCCGGTTACGGTTTCAAGGCCACGTGGAGCATGACGAAGATGATGTACGGCGTGCTCGGGCAGCTCGTGACGGGCAAAACGGGCATGGATCAACTGACGGGCCCCGTGGGTATCGTGAAGGCCGTGGACGATACGGCGCAGCACGGTTTTATCTATGTGATTGAACTGGCCGCGCTGATCAGCCTGAATCTCGGCATCGTGAATCTCCTGCCGTTCCCGGCGCTTGACGGCGGCCGCATCGTCTTCCTCGTCGTGCGGCTGTTTACGGGCAAACGCATCAGCGACTCGTTTGAGGGCAAGTTCCATCTGATCGGCTTCGCGCTGCTGATCGGGCTGATGATTTATGTGACGGTGATCGACGTGGGACGGTTTATTGTGGGGTAATGTGCGCGAAGCGGGACGGCACGGGAAGGATGCCGACGCAGTTTCGTTCTCTCGGCTCTTGCTGCAGGTTTTCGCGGGAAACGGATACGCCGTAGCAGGATGGGCGTGTCGTGCTCGTTGCCCGCATGTTTCGCGCACGGTAGAGCGCCACGGGCTAAAGCCCTGCGCTCCTCGATGTGCGAGGTACGACGGAGCTAACGTTCGCTACGCTCACTCCTCCGCTCGCGTTGCTCGCTTCGCTGTCCTGTTTTACACTGCGGCTACGGTAGAGCGCCACGCGGCGGAGCCGCTGCGCTCCTCGATGTGCGAGGTACGACGGAGCTGAAGCTTCTGTACCTCTGCCGAAGCCGCGTAAAACAGGCGAAGCTCCTGTACCTCTGCCAAGGGATAGGAGGGGTGCGGCAGCAGCCGCGAAGCGAAGCCCCGTAGGGTATAGGGACCCATACGGACCCGGTTCACAGAAGCGGATTTTCCCCAGACCTTCGGCAAATTTTAAGCACGTACTACCGGTATGCACTTAAAATTGTGCCTGTGTTCTGGAAAAAATCCGTCTTCCGTGGACTCTGCGACCTGTTAATGGCGGTATTTCTTCGCAGACGAGGCAGCAGGACGAAGGCGTACCGGTGATACGTCGAGGACGATAACGAAGTCTGCGGTGAAATACCACCATTACAGGCGGGTTCGGATGGGTTCCTATACCCTAAGCCCGGTGGGGCGGAGCCCCATGCGCCCAAACTAAATGCGAGGCAATGATTTTAATGGAACTATATGGAAAATAATAACGACAACAAAACATTAGAAGAGCGGAAATCTCCCGTAACTTTACGCGGTGAACACGGTAACACGCGGCCGGTGCGGTGCGGGAACGTGACCATCGGCGGCGGCTCGCGCATTAGCGTCCAGTCGATGACGAATACGGATACGCGCGACGTATGCGCGACGGCGCGGCAGATAACGGAGCTCGCGCGGGCGGGCTGCGATATCGTGCGGTGCGCGGCGCCCGACGCGGAGGCGGCGCGTGCGCTCGGCGAAATCAAAAATCGGCTCGCAGGCGATGGGATTTACGTGCCGGTAGTCGCGGACATACATTTTGATTACCGGCTGGCGCTTCTCGCGATCGAAAACGGCGCGGATAAAATTCGCATAAATCCCGGCAATATCGGCGATAGGGCAAAGCTGCGCGAAATCGCGGACGCGGCGCGCGCGGCGGGCATTCCCCTGCGCATCGGCGTCAACAGCGGCTCGATAGAGAAGGGCATACTCGCGCGTCTTGGGCGCGGGGCCGAAGCTCTCGCGCGGAGCGCGCTGGCGGATATCGAGATTTTCGAGAGTTTCGGTTTTCGCGATTTGATCGTTTCCGTCAAATCCTCCGACGTGCGTGAAAATTACGAGGCGGCGCGGCTGATCGCGGCCGAAACCGACTGCCCCCAGCATATCGGCATTACGGAATCGGGAGCGGGTGGACGGGCGCTGGCGAAGTCGTCGATCGGCATCGGTTCACTGCTTCTCGCCGGCATCGGTGACACGCTGCGCGTGTCACTCACGGGCGATCCCGTGCGCGAGGTGCGGGCCGGCCGGGACATTCTCGCGAGCCTCGGCCTTTTGCCCGGAGCCATCGACGTGATATCGTGCCCCACCTGCGGCCGGTGCCGCATCGACCTCGAGCGCGTCGCCGCGGAGGTTCGCGCGGGGCTTGCCGAAGCCGAGTCCGCGCGTATGCGCGCCGCCGAAGCGGGCGTGGATGTCCCGCCGCTGTGCGTCGCCGTGATGGGCTGCGCCGTCAACGGCCCCGGAGAGGCTTCTCACGCGGACGCGGGCGTCGCCTGCGGAGAGGGCAAGGGCGTCATTTTCGTGAAAGGCGAGATAGAGGGAACCGTGCGCGGGGAGGATATCGCAAGGGTGCTGTGTGGGAAAGCCCAAAAATTTTAATTTTTCCTGTTTTAATTTCAATAAAATAGAGGTATAATAAATTGTTGATAGTTTCACAAACTTATAAACACGGGGGAATAATTTGCATAAAATCATAGTAACTCAAACGAGAACCTTCCACATGCTGGGGGGGGGGGGGGGCAAAAAACCAATATAACCCACCCGGTAATTACACCAAAAAATTTTTCCGTATTTTATTTCTTTAAAAAAAATATACATCCAGCACAGCGGCATAA
>JAISEX010000151.1 GCA_031263875.1 Eubacteriales Family XIII. Incertae Sedis bacterium
ATTTTGCAACGGGAAATAAAAAAAGAGCCCCCGCGTAAATGAGGGCTCCCCACAAAACGGACAAGCGGCCTAGCCGCCGATATCCGAAGGCGAGGAGCGGCTGCCGCGGCGACAACAGGGCGATAATTCCGATTCATGTGAGTATAAAAAAATTTGCGTCATTTGCTCCTCCTCCTTTTTAATTCCTATTTTAATAATAGGTAATTTAGTATATATTACATCGCGAGAATTTTTTGTCAAGACTTTTCGGGCGACAAACCTAGACGGCAGATATTTTATGGAGAGCTGATTTATCGTTAGGGGCCTAAAGAGTGCCCAAAACAGCGGATCGAAAATTTTGCTTGACACAATATGGTTTTGCATTATCATATAAATGATTGCTTATTTATTTATACTTTTGAGGTGATATTATGCCCGCGGACATCATTCCCGGAGGGGACGACGCGCTGAGCTGTTGCAATACTATCCACGAGGACACAGTCCGGCAGGTTCGAGCCGGGTTGTCCAGCGACGTACAGCTAAAGAGTACGGCGGAAATGTTCAAGGCGGTCAGCGATCCGACGCGGCTAAAAATCATCAACGCGCTTATCCTGTCGGAGATGTGCGTCTGCGACATTGCAGCGCTGATGGATATGACGCAGCCCGCCGTGTCCCACCACTTAAAAGTGCTGCGGCAGTTGCAGCTTGTCAAATACCGCAGGGAGGGCAAAATCGTCTATTACGCGCTCGACGACGAACACGTCCGCAACGTGTTCTATCAGGGGTTGCTGCACGCAAGTGAGCGTTAAAAAATTCATAACCATAATAAAAGAGCTAACTCTTATGGCTGTCACAAAAACCTATTTTCTGGAGAACCTGTGCTGTGAAAAATGCGCCGCCGCTATCGAACGCGATGTCCGCGCTCTCGCGGGGGTACAAAGCGCCGAGGTCGATTTCTCAAGCACATCAATAGCTGTCGTCTTTGATGCTGACCCGGAGGCAATCTTCAAGTCAGTCGCCTCAATCGCGTCTGAAATTGACGAGGATATTGTAACGAAAGAGATCTAAGGGGGATGAGGCGTTAAGATGGAGGCCGTTATACGCAAGGAATATATCCTAGACGGGCTGTGCTGCGCGATGTGCGCCGAGAAAATGCAGAAGCGCATCAGAAAGCTGGAGGGCGTAAATGCCGCTTCCATTGATTTCGCCACACAAAAGCTGTCGCTCGAAATCGGCGACAGCGGCAAGCTCGACGCGATTATCACCGCGGCAAGCCGGATAGTAAAGCAATATGAGCCGGAAATCGTTGTGACTGAAACGACGGCGGAGAGAAATTTCGCGAGAGCAAAAAATAACATGAGCCTCAGAAGCACTCTGAGGTACGCGCTAATCGGCGCGGGCGCGGTTTTATTTTCCGCGGGCATGATATTCGAGCCCAACCGGGGCATCGAACTCGCGCTGTTCCTCTCCGCCTATGTTTTAATCGGCGGGGACGTAGTTTTGAGCGCTCTGAGAAATATCGCAAAGGGACAGGTTTTCGATGAAAATTTCCTGATGAGCATCGCTACCATCGGGGCGTTCGCAATCGGCGAGTACCCGGAGGGCGCCGCGGTTATGCTGTTTTTCAAAATCGGCGAAATATTCGAGCGCATCGCGGTTGGACGCTCCCGCAGGTCGATTACCGCCTTGATGGATATCCGCCCGGACTACGCCAATCTCAAAACAGGCGAAAAACTGAAACGGGTTTCACCGGAAGAAGTCACGCCCGGCGCGTTGATTGTAGTCCGCCCCGGCGAGAAAGTGCCGCTTGACGGGATTGTGACGGATGGAAATTCCGCGCTCGACACCTCCGCGCTGACGGGCGAATCACTGCCGCGCGACGTCAAACCGGGCGCGGAGGTTTTGTCCGGCTCGTTGAATAAGAATGGGCTGCTTACAATCAAAGTCACAAAAGCGTTCAGAGAGTCCGCCGTATCGAAAATACTGGAACTCGTTGGGAACGCAAGCTCGCGCAAATCAAAGGTTGAAAACTTCATCACCAGGTTCGCGCGGTATTATACGCCCGCCGTAGTCATCGCGGCGGCGGCGCTGGCGGTCATTCCTCCCCTTGCCGTGCCGGGCGCGGTCTTTTCGGAATGGCTGCCGCGCGCACTGGTATTCCTTGTCGTGTCCTGCCCCTGCGCTCTCGTGATTTCGATTCCCCTGAGTTTCTTCGGCGGTATCGGCGGCGCGTCGCGCAACGGCATCCTCGTCAAAGGAAGCAACTATTTGGAGGCGCTCAATGACGTAGACACCGTGGTTTTCGATAAAACAGGGACGCTGACGCAAGGCGTATTCACGGTAACAGACATTGTCCCCGCCGGAGGTTTCAGCTCCGATGAACTGATACGGCTTGCCGCCCGCGCAGAGAGCGCATCCACACACCCGATTGCGGTTTCAATCCTCAAGGCTTACGGTCAAAGCACTCCAATGCCAAACGGTATTATTGAGGAATTAGCGGGTTTTGGCGTCCGCGCTCTGATCGACGGCAGGACGGTTCTCGCCGGGAACGCGAATCTGCTCGCGAACATCGATTTCCCCGCCGCGGATGTTTTCGGCACAGCCGTTTATATTGCGGTTGACGGCAAATACGCCGGCCGCATCATCATTGCGGATATCGTGAAGCCCGACAGCAAGCAGGCCATCGCCGCGCTCAAACGGGCGGGGGTGAGGAACACCGTAATGCTCACCGGGGACAATAAGGCGGCCGGCGAACGGACGGCGGCGGAACTTGGCCTCGATGAAGTTATTTCCGGACTGCTCTCTCATCAGAAGGTGGAAAAGCTTGAGGAACTGGAGCGCGGCAAAACGACGAAAGGGAAGCTCGTCTTTGTCGGCGACGGAATCAACGACGCGCCCGTCCTCGCCCGCGCGGATGTCGGAATAGCAATGGGCGGCGTGGGCTCCGATGCGGCGATAGAGTCGGCGGACGTGGTTTTGATGACCGACGAGCCGTCAAAAGTGGTTACGGCTATCCAAATAGCCCGAAAGACGAAAGCTATCGTGTGGCAAAACATAATATTCGCTCTCTGGGTTAAAGCGGTTATCCTCGTTTTAGGCGCACTGGGCATGGCGAATATGTGGTCGGCGGTGTTCGGAGACGTCGGCGTTGCCGTTATCGCGATTTTAAACGCTATGCGGGCGATGCGATATGTACGCGCCCCTGTTTGAATAGACTTAACAGGGAGAGGGGGATCTCACCCCCGCTTCGCATATCTCCAAAACCATCGGCACAAGCGCGCTTTTTAAGTTTTTCGGGCAACGGAAATCGGATGCCACACCCCCCGCCATGTGGTTTCATGAGCTATATGTTTTTGGAGTGAATTTTTTAACAGCAATACAATTTTTTACTAATTCTAATCACAGACCAACTTACAATGCGCTTCGTATCACATAAATAGAAAAAGATATTTTCCATCCTTAGGCTTTCATCTTTAATCAGTGATTTCTTCAGGTACATATTGACATCCGCGAAACGGATGATATTATATTGCCAGTAAATATACCTATTAAAAACGTAGGTATTATATGTAATAAAAGGGCGGTAAGGAACGATGCGTATTTTGTTTGCGCCATATGTGTTTTTATATGCCCAGGTACTAAATGACGTTTCGTCTGGTCGATGTCAAGGCTGTTGAAATTAAAGAAAAAGCGCATACTCAAAGCGAAAAAGGCAAACGCCTTTTTGGACATTACAACTACGAAAAGGAGCGATATCAAATGAAACGTGTTCTCGCACTTCTTTTTACCGCCTTGGCCGCGGTCGGACTGTTCTCGGCGGACTATGCCGCGGCAGCGGCTTCCGTGCCGGAAAAGGGCAAACTTGAAAAAACATCATTCAACCTGGGGCATCTCAATTCGACCGCGCATCTGCTGGCGTTCGTCGCGGCGGAAGAGGGCTACTTCAAGGGAGAGGGCTTGACTGTCACGCTCAATCAGTTCGCCTCCGCGGGGGAACTGGTATCGGGTTTGGAGGGCGGTCAGCTTGACGCGGCGTTTGTCGGTTCTGTGCCGACTATCACCAATCAAGCGGCGGGGCACGACATTACCATCTTCGGCGGAGCGATGACCAATGGTCACGGCTATGTCATCAAATCAGGCTTAGTGCCGAACGGCTTCGTTGAGGGCGATATATCCATACTCAAAGGCAAAAACATCGCATCCGTCAAAAACAGCGTTCAGGACTACGAGCTGCTCGTTCTGCTAAAAAACAACGGTATTGAAATCGGCGAGGGAGCGGGCAAAGCCAACGTAGTCTACTTCGAGAGCCAGAAAGACGCGTATAACGCCTTGGCCGGCAATGAGATTGACGCCGCGTCCGTATATTCGCCCTACGCATCGGTAGCGCAATCGGCGGGGCACAAGGTCGTCTACTACTGCAACGAGAAAGACGAATTCAAAGACCAGCCCTGCTGCCGCCAAGTCGCTTTGACTAGCGCGCTGAAGGCCAATCCAAACCTCTACACGGCGTTTGAGCGGGCGTTGATAAAGGCTTACAAATTTTCACAGGAGAATAAGAGCGCAACGATTGACGACGTGGCGAAATACATCACGATCGAGAAATCGCAAATCGAGTACGAGGTTTACGGCGGTCACGCGCAGTCTGTGCCTGACCCAGACCACAATGGGACAGTTCACCTCAAAGAGGGAGTGGTCGAGTTCGGGTATACGGGCGGAACGGACTACGACATTGAAAAACTCTACAACACGAGCGTTTATGAAACCGCGTTGTCACAACTGCTTGCGGATAACCCTGACGACAGCGTATATAAATCGCTGAAGGAACACTTCGAGTCCGCAAACTAAGTAAAAAATACAGAGAGGGAATTTGCCGTGGCGAAAATAGAAGTCAAAAATTTAAGCGCGGAGTACGAGGACAAAAACGGCAAATTCCTTGCTCTGAAAGACGTGTCGCTGTCTGTGCGCGAGGGCGAGTTTGTGTTGGTAATCGGTTCGTCAGGATGCGGCAAAAGCACCTTACTTGGCGTATTGCAGGGCTTGATCCGGCCGTCAAGCGGCGGAGCGTACATCGACGGTGAAATGATAACCAAACCGGGCAGTAACCGCGCCGTGGTATTTCAGCATTACTCGCTGTTCCCTTGGATGACAGTGCAGAAGAATATCGTATTCGGCATGAAACAGGTAAAAAAACTGCCCCGGGCGGAGTATAACGAAATCGCCGCCAGTTTCCTGCGCAAAGTCGGGCTGAAAGGATTCGAGCATAAATATCCGTTTCAGCTATCGGGAGGTATGCAGCAGCGGGCGGCGATAGCGCGGGCGTTAGCGCTCGATACAGACATACTTCTCATGGACGAACCGTTCGGCGCGATCGACGCGAAAAACCGCTCGATTATGCAGGAACTGTTGCT
>JAISEX010000170.1 GCA_031263875.1 Eubacteriales Family XIII. Incertae Sedis bacterium
AAAGAATTATTATCGGGCGAGTGTCGTGTCAAGTGATTCGCTTGACAGGATACAAAACCCGGAACCGCTCTTTCAAATTTCAAAGCGGATAGTTGCGCGCCCGCCGCTACGCCGCTCTATCGCGATTCCGTCGTTATCTCCGTCTGCTGTTTCGCGTTGCTGCGCCGCTTCAGGATCGCGTGCAGCGCCAATCCCACAACGCCGATCGCGAGCAAAGACGCGAGCAGCACCACACCGGCGATAAACTCACCGCCCGTGTCCGCAAACCCGACGGTGATCGCTTTCAGAAAGCTGTCCGCGGGCTGCGGCCCCACTTCTATCGGCGTGCGCGCCAACTCCGCGCCGCGATAGAGCACGACGATAGTATGCGCGCCTGCTTCAAGGTCTTCGGGAATGGATACCGTCACCACAAAACTGCCGTCGGCTGACGAAGTCACTTTTGCGAGATTCCGCGGCGTCGAATGGATCTCTATATCGATGTCGCCGACGTTGCCGTAAAATCCCGAACCCGTGATGCGTACCGTGCTGCCGGCGTGAAAGGCGCTGCCTTCGGTTTCCGCAACTTCGATAACGCCGCCGGCACGGGCGATTTCAGCCGAATCGTCGATCGCCGCGTCTCCGGGCTCCGTTACGCTATCCGTCTGCGCCGCCGCTTCTTCATCAACTTGCGGTTCATCCGCATCAGTCGCGCTTTTATTATCGCCCTTATCAGTCGCCGCTGCGGATTTATTTTCAGTCGCGCTTTTGCTCACGCCCGTATTCGCGGACTCATTCTTCGACGCGTTTGCGTCACTGCCGCTTTTGGCGCTCGCCTTGTTACCGGAGGAACTCTGCGTGCCGGAACTGCCGGACGAGCTTGCAGAACCGGCGGAACTCGACGACCCTGATGTGCTTGACGAACTTGCGGAACTCGACGAACCCGACGAACTCGGCGCTTTTTCCTCCTGCTTCTTCTTGCCCGTCTGCGAGGTGGCGGAAGGGCCCGCCGGCGTGTCGCCGCGCGTCCCGTCAAATCCCACCCACGGGACTTTTACGCCCGTATGGTCGTCGTAGCCGTCCCAGTCGCAATCCTCCCAGTATTCGTAATCGGCCGCGTAGACCGCCGGCGTTACCGCGGGCGCTCCCGCCGCTACCGTCACGCCGAATACAATGGCGATGACCGCGCACAGCCGCGCAAGCCTTTGTTTCTTCTCCGCGCGACGATTTTTATCTCTGCTCTCGTTCATGATCCTGCTCCTTCCTCCTTATCGCTCTCCGCCCTCAATACATGATAAAACGAACCTCCCGCCCAAAATGTATTCGCGGACGGAAACGTGCTCACGCCTCTCTCGCCGCACCGCTTATATCTTGCATGATCCGCCCATCAGCGGTGGCTCCTGCGCTTCGGCAGCCTCCCCGTTATACGGGGCAAAAACCGCGTCTTCGCTCTGCTCTTTGCCGGCCGGAACAAAGACCTTCCGGCCAAAGAAAATATCCTCGTCGAGCGCTTTCTCGCGCCGCGCGACGATGGCCGCAGCTACCGCCGCTGCCGTGACATTTGTCGCGGTACGCGCCGTATCCGCGATCGCCGCGATCGGTATCGTCAGCACCATGATCTCAAGCGGCAGCCCCACGGCCGTCAGCACGCTCGCCGTTACGATGGTCGCCGTCCCGGGAACGCCCGCCACGCCGAGGGAAACGAACAGTCCCATAACGCCGAGGATTATATAATCCGTCACGGAATACGCGATGCCCAGCCCGTGTATGCCGTAGATCGCCACGAGTACCGGCCATATCCCCGCACAGCCCGGCATCCCGATCGACGTGCCGAGCGGCGCCGTGAAATGCGCCACCTCCGGGCTCACCCCGATATCCTCCTGCAAAACGCGCGTCGTTACGGGCAGCGTCCCGACGCTCGATTGCGTGGAAAACGCAACGATTTGGGCGGGCACGATTTTCCTGAAAAATTTCAGCGGCGGCAGGCCCGCAGCCACTTTCAGCAGGACATAATTGACGCCCCAGGTATCGATTGCCATAGCGACCACCGAAATAATCAGCAGCACGATGAGCGACCACATCATACCGCCGCGGCTCAGCCCGTTCGACGTCGCCGTCGCGACAAGCGCGAGCACCGCGTAGGGAGTCAGTTCGATAATGAAACCCACGGCCTTGTAGATGATTTCCTTGAGCGCCTCGACGAACTGCTTGAACACGGCGAACTTCGCCCGGTTTGCCTGCGCCGCCAATACGGAGGACACCGCAATCAGCGCCGTAAACAGAATGACCGGAATGATCTTATCGCCCGCGATATCCGCAACGACATTCTGCGGAAAAAACCCGATAAGCACCTCGGAAAAACTCTTCAGCGTCCCCTCGAAATTGGCCGCGTCAACTCCCGCGATCGACAGATACGAATTTTTCCCCACGCCGAAAATAAGGCCGAATCCGATCGCCAAAATGATGGCGACGGCATTCGTGAGGATAAGCCAGCCGACGGACCGCGCGCCGATACCGCGGAGCTGTTTGGCGGAGCCGAGCGAAGTAATGCTGCTCAAAATCGAGATGATGACAAGCGGCATCACGATGGCCGACAGCGTGGTCACATAGATCTTGCCGATCGGCATCACCCAGCTTGTATGCCCCTTGAACACGATCCCGAATACGACGCCGATAACCAAAGCCCCCAAAATCGTCAGCGTAAATCCCACGCCGCGTTTTCTCAGGATACCGATTACCGCGAAGAGCGCGATCATGACAACGAGGGCTGCCGCCGCTAGACTGTCTACATTCATATTTTGCCTCATTTCTGCTTACGCAGCGAATGAATCGCCGCTTACAGAAACAAATTTCTCATGAAAAATGTTTCTTTTATCAATAACTTTCTCACCCTAATTCATCTCTCCGCATGAGGCAAAATGATCCAGTTGTCTCCGGCGGCGTGTGAAAAGTTTTTCACACTTTTCACCTTTCTCGTTTTCATCCGTTCTTACCGGTCTGGCCCGCTTCAATTGAGATGTGGGGCGCATGCGGCACTCAAAAAGTTCCTTTGTGAGTGCCGCACCGGGCTGTCCGCTCCAATTCCTCGGCCGCCGCTTACGCACGGTGATACCACAGAACGAAACAAGACAGTGAGACGACCGCGAAAAGCGTGTATTTCAGCAGGCGGCCTGCGGGATTTCCGCTACTATCCCTTGCGCGGGACATACGCGCCATTCCGTGCCGCCGCCGCAAAATCTCTCAGTGCCGTATCAGGCCGCAGCCGTCTATCATCGTCATTACCTTTGACACACGCCCCGCCTCTCACGGCGCACCGCACTTCTCCTTCGCCCACTCCCCGTCATCGCCAAGGCGGGACACGCGCCCCGCCTTTCACGGCTCTCCCTTACGCCGCAACAATTAGCCGATCCACGCGCCATTTTTCTTAAAGGAATACGTCTTCGCGCCGATCTTGTACGTGCCGGTCACCATCGCGCCGTTCCCGGAAAGATAGTACCATCTGCCGTCGGTGTCATGGAACCATTTGCCGGTGACCAGCTTGCCGTTTCCCAAAAGATAGTACCACCTGCCGCCATCAGAGACCCATCCCGTCTTCAGCGCTCCGCCGTTCGGCGCGAGATAATACCACGCGGCGTAATCCCTGTCATAGACCCAGCCGGTCTTCTTCGCGCCGTCCGCGCCGAGATAATACCACGTGCCGCCGATCCGCTGCCAACCGGTTTTCACAGCGCTGCCGCCGATGGGTTCCGTCGGGGCCGATAGCTTCGTGACCGCCTCATACCCGGCGCGCGTTCCCGTCACAGCAACCGTTATGCGCTTGCCCGCATCCGCCGCTTTCGTGACGTAGGTGTCATCTGCCGCGCCCGCGATAAGGTTACCGTCGGCATACCAGGTATAGCTGAATGCCGGATCGTGGCTCCAGTCGCCCTCATACGCCGTCAGCGTTCCGCCGACCGTCGCCGTTACACCGCCGATTTCGGGCGTCGGCGCAGCCGTAAAGGTATGAACCACCTCCGTGTCAGCCTTCAGCACATTATCGAGCGCCGCCACCGCCTCAGCCGCGAATTCAACCTTGGTCAGCCCGTCGCGCCCCGTCGACCGGCCCTCGTCCGCCTGCGCCGTCGGGATCGCGTTGACCCACGCCAGCTCAAGCATATACTCCGTGTACGTGTCGGGGTTGTCCGTCGTAATTACCGTGTTATCATTTTCATGCAGCCAATGGCCCACCACGGGATCGGCCGCGTCCTTGTTATACCGGATAATGGTCGGCACCTGAAGCCGTTTCGCATTCGCGACGTCCGTCACGGGATTGAACGTTTCATCATTTATATAGCGCGGCGTATGATCCGAGCCGAGGTCTTTGAACGCGCTCTTTGTCTGCGTTCCGCCGAGCACAGCGTCGATAAAATACGGGACGTTCGCCGTTTTCTTCGACTCGTTCTCCGTGATCCAATTATCGCCGAAATATGCCGCCAGATAACCGTACAGATAGGTATAACCGTAGCGGTACGGAGCCTCCGTTCCAAGCGGAGAGGAAAAACCGCCGCCCGTGCCCTGCCGTATCCACAGACCGCCCGTGGCGCTGTTGCCCAAAACCGTATCGACCGCGTCGCCCGTTCCGAACTTCACGTTGCTGTCAAGCGCAAAATCGACGACATAGACCTTCGGTACATTCAGCTCTTTGGCACGCTCCGCAACGGCGCCGATAATGGCCTGCGTATTATGGCAGCCCTGCCCCGCAAAGAGAATCGGAACTTCGCCGGGTGAATTCAGGAGGTTGTAGAGTTCCTTCAGGTCGATCGAATCGAGCACAAAACCCGCGCCGTCCGGAAAATCACTCTGCGAGAATATCGTGACCACCTCGCCGTACCGGTCGGCCGTGGGCGCGCTCGCATTCGCGGTTTCCGTTCGCGTCGCGCTGCCGTCATAGAGCCGTTTGAAGAAACTCCACTCCGACCGCTCGGCGCTCGTGCCGCCGGCCGTAAAGACCGCCGAAATGCCCGCCGCCTGACTCGCCGCGGTAAACCCGCCTGTCGCGGCGGCCGCCTCGGTCAGTTTATACGAAGCGAGAATGCTCTTGCCCGCGTTAACGTCTTTTCTATTCGATACCTGCACGCTGAGAAGCAGCAGATCCTTGCCATCGTAATCCTGCAACGCACCGCCGTTTTCAATGGCGCTCGCCGGAAGCAGATCCGTGATCAACGTCCAGACGTCGCTGACCTTCGCGTTACCGCCGAAGTTGACGGACGTTCCGCCGGTCACATCAGCCACGCCGTTTTTCTGCGTGGCGTCAAGCTGATAGCCGTCCACATACGGATCAAAATGATAGATCTTCGTAATGCCGGCCGCCGCCGCCAGTTCGCCTATTTTCGCGAGGATTTTCTGCGAAGCCGTATGCTCCGGTCCCCCGAAAACGATATAATAACTGCTGCCCGCCGGCGTGTTCGCGCCGCTCAGAATGTCGAGCAGCCGGTCCGTCGTCACGTTTTCAAAGACGCTGCCTGCGCCGATGCCATCATAGACGTCCGCGAAATAATCGCCCGTCGCCGCGCGCGCAGACCACGGATAATCGAGAGGCGTTACCGCCCCCAGCGCCGTTTCCGACCCCGCGTAGGCGTCCGCCCCGCCCGATCGTCCCGCCGATACGAACACGGACGTGAGAATAAGCGCCGCCGTCAGCGCTATGACGAGCGCGCTTTTTATCGTTCTGTTTTGGATAGATAATTGCATGATTCCGTCCTTTCCGGGCAATGCCCCCACTGTTTACTTTTCAGCCCGGTAGGATTACAATAAAGTAACAGTCCTTTAAGGCTGTACAAGGAACGGTTCAACTTCGTTAGTCGCGGCGATGAACCGTTCCTCCATTTTCGGCAGTTCTCACCGCCAATAATCATATATTGCATATATGATATATATGATATTATACTCGCGATTTCTTCTTTGTCAAGAGCGTTGTAACGAAATTAAAATTAAATACACCAAACGTAAACGGATATAGCTTGCATCCAACCTCATACGCGATTGGTTGATTTACGTAATATGCAAATTGGCTGATTTCGTTACAACTCTCATGTTTTTGTGAAAAGATGTGCGGAATCGCATACAAAGGTGCAAGAAATAGAACCCGGCGCGCGCATCCTTCCCCTGCCGTGTCGCGCCATTCCGACCCTGTCCCGAAATCCAAAAACTCGTGTCATTAGAGTTGTAACGAAATTAAAATTAAATACATCAAGCATAAACCATTATGGCTTAAATTCAATCTGATTTGCGATCAACTTATTGACATAATATGGAAAACGGCTAATTTCGTTACAACTCTATTGCGAGGAGCGCTAGCGACGAATCAATCCAGAAACCATTAAGAAAGAGGCCGCACATTTCTGCGCAGCCCCTCTCTTACTCATGCGTCATATACTTTGTTTCGTGCGGCTTAGCTCACCCAAACTCCGTTTGTTTTGAATGAATAAACTTTGCCGCTGATGGTCTGTTTCCCGGTCAGCATTTTGCCGTTTCCGGAAAGGTAATACCAATTCCCGTCGATGTCGTGAAGCCACTTGCCCCAAACCATCGCGCCATTTCCGGCGAGGTAATACCAATTGCCATCATCTTTTACCCAGCCGGTTTTCATGGCGCCGTTTCCGGCGAGGTAGTACCATGCTTTGTAATTACTATCGTAAATCCAACCGGTCTGCATAATGCCGTCAGCGTTCAGGTAATACCACGCGTCGTCGTAGAACCAGCCGGTTTGCGCAACGCCACTGGCGAGGTATTTCCACACGCCATCATCATACACCCAACCGTCCGTTACCGTCGGATTCGTGGGATCGCCGCCGGTGCCTTGCGGATCATCCGCATAGGTCGCCGTTACGGTAACCGCTTTATCGGGCATGGTGAAGCTCGTTTGCGTGCTGTTCGCATTCGCGAAGATCACCCCATCGTTTGTCGTCCAGGTATCGAAAACTTTGCCTTCTGCCGCTGCGTTTGCGGTGATGGTTACGGTCGCACCTTCTTCAAACAAGCCGCTGCCCGTGCCGCCTGCTACGGTTACGACGTAGGTCGTGGGCGGGGTTACGGGGGCGAGTTTGTAGACAGCCGTTACCGTTACCGCTTCGGCGGGCATGGTAAAGGTGGTTTCCGGGCTGGTCGCGCTTGCGAAGTCTACGTTTTCATCATCGCTCGTCCACGTGACAAAGACCTGTCCGCTCGGAACTTGAGCGGTAATGCTGACAGTTTCGTCTTCTTCATACGAACCGCTTCCCGCGCCGCCTGTTACCGTTACCGCATAGGTCGCGTTCACGGTAAAGGTGACGTCTTCCATTATCACCGTTCCGTTGTAGGCGACGGTAATAGTCGCGGTATGCGTTCCGACGCCGAGTCCGGCTTTCGGCTGAACCGTCCACGTGGTAATCGAACCGTCGATTGGGCCGACCGTATCACCGGAGCCGCCGATTACAAAGTCCGCATTTCCCGGTACCGTAACGCCGGTAATTGCCGCCGCGCTGTTGCCGCTGTTCGTTATCGTGATGGGCAAAGCGCCGGGGCTTTCGGTGTAGGTGTCCTTTACGGATTCGAATGTGGGAACGGTTACGGTGAGATTCGCTCCGGACTCGACGGTTACCTCGGCTGGCAGGCTCGCAAAGGATTCTTCCTCAACCGCCGCGACGCGCACCAGATAGTCGCCTGCCGGAACGGTGATCGCGCCCTCAGTGAGCATCTGACCGGTAACGGCTGTCCAACCGGTGGCTTCCGCATCGTCTAGTTTATATTCCATGTCCGTATCAACGCCGGTAATTTTCCCGTCGTTTGCGCCGGCAACGGTTTCATTTACACTCTCTATTTCGGGTGTTTCCGGTCGCGCGGGAATGGTGATGCCGCTCTGCGGGTCGCTATCCGCAACGCTGTCCGCGCCCATTCTCGTAATGGAAAGCGATACCTCGTCCATCCACGCCGCCGGGATTTCGTAGTTTCCTTCCGAATCCGCAGTATCTTCGCTATCATTGAATGAATACGTCGCGTTCGGTGCCAATCCCGTTAGCGTTTCGTTCGCATAATCGATAGCAGCGTTTGGCGTTGCCCATCGGTAATTTGCGGTAACGGTGGTCGCGTTCGCGGGCATGGTGAAGGTGGCTTCAGCGCTCGTGGCGTTTGGACTGAAACTTCCGCCATTAGTGGTCGTCCATTTGTCGAACACCTGCCCGTCCGGAGGATCATTCGCGGTAATGCTGACCGACGCGCTATCTTCATACGGACTGCCGGCTGTGTTATCCGTGCCGCTTTCCACCGTCAGGGTGTAAGGGAGATTTAACCATAAAGCGGGCCGCACGCCACGCGAATTTGTGACACTAGTATCATTGAGGCCGCCTGTCGAGAGACCGACGTCAGAAGCACCACCCGCATTCGTACCGTACGAAGGCGAACGGAGCCACCAGTAACTCGACGTGCCACCCGTCGGAGACGTTATATAGACTGCTTTCCGGGCGTTGTCATCGGCAAAGATAACGGTATTTCCATTCGTGCGCTGTT
>JAISEX010000184.1 GCA_031263875.1 Eubacteriales Family XIII. Incertae Sedis bacterium
GGAAATGGACAGAAATATGATGCCAAAGAAGATTGATTGGCAATTCTCCACGGATGAGGCAAGAATTAAACTGAAAAAACTCTATCCGAATATTTAGATGACGCAAGTCACTAGCAGCCACGGCGCGGGTGCAGCCGAAAGGTGATGTCGAAAATTTAGAGTGCGGCGATTCATAGCCGAAGCGCACGTCATGAGCACCGGGGCCGGAGCCCCGGATAGCCCGGTGGGGCTGCTTCATTGGTTTAAAATGTTTTAGTTGTTAAAATTTTAACAATCGGATTGTTTTATTCTCTCTTGGGCAGCCCCATGCGCCCGCCCTCAACTAACGAAAACGAAAGCCGCCCCCCGAAAATCCCGGGGCAGCCTCCGTGAAACCGTACTATACGTACCGTTTTGTTCGTTATTTCAGCGTCACTTTGCCGCCAACTTCTTCTATCTGCTTTGCGATAGCTTCGCCTTCGGCTTTTTCGACGGCTTCTTTGATGATCGAGGGAGCTCCGTCTACGAGTTCCTTCGCTTCCTTGAGGCCGAGGCCCGTCAGTTCTCTGACGACCTTGATGACCTTGATCTTTTCCGCGCCGATTTCCGTCAGTTCCACGTTGAACTCCGTCTGTTCCTCAGCGCCGCCGGCTCCCGCCGCGGGGCCTGCCGCTACGACTGCCGCCGCTGCGGAAACGCCGAATTCTTCTTCGCACGCCTTGACGAGCTCGTTCAGCTCAAGTACGGTCATGCCTTTTATGGCATCAATAATTTCTTGATTAGTCATGTCTTTTTTCCTTCCTCTTTATTCTTCACTCGGCGCTTCTTCCGCCGTTTTTTCTGCCGGAGTTGCTTCCTCTGCAGGTTCTTCCGCAGGCGCTTCAGACGCTTCGGCCGGAGCCGCTTCTTCCGCAGGAGCTTCCTCTGCAGGAACTTCCGTAGGTGCCTCAGCCGCTTCTGTCGGAGCAGCTTCCTCTGCCGGGGCTTCCGCCGCGGGTTCTTCCGCAGGCGCTTCCGCCGTTTCTACCGGAGCAGCTTCCTCTGCAGGGGCTTCCGCCGCGGGTTCTTCCGCAGGCGCTTCAGCCGTTTCTACCGGAGCAGCTTCCTCAGCCGGGGCTTCCGCCGCGGGAGCGCTTTCCGACCCCTTTTCCGCGATAGCCGCAAGCGTACGCACAAACGCACCGAGCGGGCTCTGGATGCTGCCGAGGAATTTCGCGATAAGATCTTCTCTCGACGGGATATCCGCGATTTCCTTCATCTGATCCGCGTCATAATACGTACCGTCGACATAGCCGGCCTTAAAGGTCATCTTGCGGTATTCCTTCATAACGCCGTTCAGCACCCGCGCGGCAACCGTCGCGTCGTCGTAGCTGACCGCGAGCGCGCTCGGGCCGTCGAGGACTTCCGCGAGCTGCGCATGGTCGGTCCCGTCTATAGCCCGCTTGATAAGCGTGTTCTTGTAGACCTTGTAATCGACTTCCGCTTCGCGCAGCTTCTTCCGCATCGCGTCCGCTTCGGAAACCGTGATGCCGATGTAATCGATGACGACCGCAGACGCGGCTTTATCAAGTTTTCCCTTGATCTCGTCGATAACTGTCTGCTTTTGCTTCAAACTTTCTACTGACATTCTTTCTCCTTTCCGGTCTTTTATTTTCTTTTCCGGAAAATAAAATGACCTGTTTTGTCCGTACACAAACAGGTCATAGATATTGCTATCTGCTTTCCTGCCTCGGCGGGACGTGCGTCGCACATTTGAGCTTTTTTAATAGCTCCCGCTGTCTACGGTAGTATCACAAAAACCTTACGGTTATGTGTTCTTTAGTTCTGAGTACCCACTCTGAGCGGATTGATCTTGATTCCCGGCCCCATAGTCGAAGCCACGGTCACGCTCTTGAGATACTGCCCTTTCGCCGCCGACGGTTTCGCCTTGATGATGGCGTCGATCAGCGCGTTGAAATTATCGGCGAGCTTTTCGGTCCCGAACGACGCCTTGCCGATCGGCGTATGGATAATGTTCGTCTTATCAAGACGATATTCCACCTTGCCGGCTTTGATATCTTCAAGCGCCTTCGTGACGTCCATCGTAACGGTACCGGACTTCGGATTCGGCATCAGCCCTTTCGGACCGAGTATCTTACCGAGGCGACCGACGACTCCCATCATATCGGGCGTCGCCACGACAGCGTCAAACTCAAACCAATTTTCCTTCTGGATTTTTTCCGCGAGTTCTTCCGCGCCGACATAATCGGCTCCGGCTTCCTTCGCTTCGGCCTCTTTCGGCCCCTTCGCAAACACGAGCACCCGCAGGGATTTACCCGTGCCGTGCGGCAGGACGATAGCGCCTCTGACCTGTTGGTCAGCGTGGCGGCCGTCAACGCCGAGCTTGACATGGATTTCTATCGTTTCGTCAAACTTGGCCCGCGCCGTCTTTTGGACCAGCTCGATAGCCTCGGACATCTCGTAGAGATTTTGCTTTTCTACGAGGCCCGCGACCTCTCTGTAGCCCTTTCCTCTTTTCGGCATTTACCTTACCTCCTTGTGGTTCTACCGGCCTTGCTCCGCGCAAGAACCTCCCACATTTAGTCCTCTACTACGATCCCCATGCTTCTCGCCGTGCCTCTGATCATTGCAGTGGCGGCTTCGAGATTTGCGGCGTTAAGATCGACCATTTTGGTTTGAGCGATCTCTTCCGCCTGAGCCGTCGTGATTTTCGCAACCTTGTTGCGGTTCGGCTCGCCTGACGCTTTTTGGAGATTGGCGGCTTTCTTCAGCAGAACTGCCGCCGGCGGTGTCTTCGTGATAAAGCTGAAAGAGTTATCCGCGTACACGGTGATCACCACCGGGATGATCATGCCGGGCTGATCCTGCGTCTTCGCGTTGAACTGCTTACAGAAGTCCATGATGTTGACGCCCTTCTGACCGAGCGCGGGTCCTACCGGCGGCGCAGGCGTCGCCCCGCCCGCAGGTATCTGCAGCTTGATATAGCCATCGATTTTCTTTGCCATCGTTCCTCCTCCTTTCCCAAAAGATTATAGGAAACTACCGGTACAGCTTATCTACTTGGTCGTAAACAAGTTCCACCGGAGTATCTCTGCCAAACATTGATATGCGCGCCCGAAGCGTTTCCTTCTCCGGATGCACTTCCTCGACCACGCCCGTGAAGCTCTCGAACGGCCCGTTAATGACCTTGATGCTATCCCCGACGTTGATATCGAGTTCGATATATACCTTCTCGATCCCCATGCGGCGCACTTCCTCTTTCGTCAGCGGCACGGGTTTGTTGCGCTGCTGCCCCGAATCGTACCCGACAAAGCCGGTCACGCCCTGGGTGTTGCGCACGAGATACCATGACTTATTCGTAACGACCATCTTCACGAGAACATAGCCGGGGAACATCTTGCGGCTCTTGATCTTGCTCTGGCCGTCCTTCTGGACCATAACATCGTGCGTCGGGACCGTGATCTTCTGGATCAGCTCGCTCATCGGCATGCCCGTCCCGTCGACGTTGTCGTCCTTATAGCCTTTTATCAGCTTTTCGATAGTCGATTTCACCTTGACCTCATGGCCGGAATACGTGTGGATAACGTACCAGCGCGACGCCGATTCGTCGCTGTCGTCATAGACATCGTCGGAAACATCGGCGCGCCGTTCAGTTTCGGCGGCCTCGGTTTCGGCCTCAGCTTCAGCGGCTTCGTCCGCAGCGATCCCATTCCCGGTCATCTCGTCCGCGGCGGTTTCGCCCTCGAGTATCTCGTCTGTTACATTCATATATTCTTCGCTCATAGATTAGGAACCTATTTCTATTCCGAGCAGCTTCGACAATCCCGCGAGGAACGCGCTGTCAACGCCCCATATCATCAACCCAAAAAACGTACACGCAATAAGCACGACGACGGTATATGATACAAGCTCGCGCCGCGTCGGCCACACGACTTTCTTCGTTTCGATTTTAACGCCCTTGAAGTAATCCTTCATACGCCCCCTCTGGCGGGGCTGCGCGACCCTTTTCTTCTTTTTATCCTTGTCCGTCACCGCGGGCTTTTGCTTATCCTTAGGCATAGCTGTTTCCTCTTTCTCCGCGCTTACTTCGTTTCCTTATGAAGCGTTTCCTTGCGGCAGAACTTGCAATACTTTTTCAGTTCCATACGATCCGGATTATTTTTCTTGTTCTTCATCGTATCGTAATTTCTCTGTTTGCACTCCGTGCATTCCAACGTGACTTTTACTCGCATAACAATCTCCCTACCAGCGCAAGAAACAAACGAGCCTCTCTCTCGGGCCCCTTCGCATTTCAAACACATTCAATCTAAAAGGCTGTCGCATTCGGCACGTAACCTCGCTGACAGCCTCATTATTATATAACTATTTCAAGTTCTGTGTCAACGATTTCGCGGAAATTTAAAGTTTGAGGAAATTTGGGTCGTCAGTGCGGGCGCATGGGGCTGCCGTAACCGGCCTGAGCGGGTTTTGCGTGATGGGTAATTATGGAATTTCGCGCGAGTCGAAAGTAGCGGTCAGACAGCCCCACCGGGCTCTTCGGGGCTGCGCTACCGCTCCGGCCCCGGTGCTCAGGACGAGCGCATGAAATATGAACCGCTTCCGTGATCTAAATTCCGATATTTCCCTTTATCCGCGTCCGCGCCGCGGCTGCTACCGCACCCCTCCTATCCCTTGCGCGGGACATATGCAAACTTTCCGTGCCGTCCCAGAAACGTCTATCATTTCGGGCTGATGCCGTTCCCCTGTGCGGGCAAAACCTCCGACACGCCCGTCCTCACTGCGGCGAACTGATTATAGTACAAACACCAAAAAGAAACGAGAACCGGTCACGACATGGGCGCCATCTCCCTGCCGTCTGCCACCTTATTATTTACTCTTTTTCGTTGATATTCTCGCGACAATTCTTATAATCACTGTCACAATCGCAAACACCACGGTATAGTTCAGGAAAATGTCGCGATATGCGTTTGGGTGCAGTTCAACGAAAAATCCGCTGAAAAACACCGTAGCGAATACCATTGCAATGGTGACAACATATGGCACTATCACGTTGAGTGCCTCGACGCGAAAACTCGCTTTCCACGACATCCAAAATGCAGTCACGCCTATTAAGGTAATCATCGCCCTGAGAATGATGTGAAAATTCGAGTCGCTCTCCGTTCCGTTAATCAGTTGGATTACACTGCTAATAATCGTCACAACGCTGAATATTGCCGCAAAAAGGACTGCACCGCGATAGAGTTCTCTCTTGATGTTGCTCATATCTCAAAGTCCTTCCTCGCCGCAATTTTCACTCCAGCAACTTCTCGCACTGCACGGCGGCGATAGCGCCGTCGGCGGCGGCCGTCACGATCTGGCGCAGGGTCTTTTTCCGCACGTCGCCCACAGCGTAGACGCCGGCGATACTCGTGCGCATTTCCTCGTCCGTCACGATATAGCCCTGCTCCATCGCAAGTTTCCCCTCGAATATCTCCGTCTGCGGCAGCATACCGACAAAGACGAAGAAGCCGAAACTGCTTCCCGCGTCGGCGTGTATTTCCCGCACGTCGCCCGTCCGCACATTTTCGACGACGACCGCGTCGAGCAAATCGCCGCCTTTCAGTTCGCGGACAACGGTGTCAAGCATAAACTCGACATTATTACACCGGAAGATCTTCTCCTGAATGGCCTTGTCCGCCCGAAACTCGTCGCGCCGGTGCACGATCGTGACTTTGCGCCCGAACTTCGCGAGATGGACGGCTTCTTCAAGCGCGGAATTCCCGCCCCCGGCAACATAGATATCGAGCCCCGTAAAGAACGGCCCGTCGCAGGTCGCGCAGTAGGAAACGCCCCTGCCCGTAAACTCGGATTCGCCCGGCACGTCAAGCGTCCGCGGAACATTCCCCGTCGCGATTATCAGCGTGCGCCCCCGGTAGACGCCCGCCTTGCCCGTCAGCGTTTTTACCTCACCGTCAAGCTCCACGCCCGTTATTTCGTCGGTCACCGTGTCGGGGCCAAACGATTTCGCCTGCTCCGCAAGCCGCATCGAAAACTCCGCGCCGGACTCGCCCTTGACGCCGCCGGGATAATTATCGATCTCCGCCGTATTGAATATAAGCCCGCCGTGTATGCCCTTCTCGATCAGCAGGACCTGAAGATTCGCGCGCCGCGCGTATATCGTCGTGGAAAGCCCCGCGGGGCCGCCGCCGAGAATCAGCACATCGTAGATTTTTTCATTTACGTCCATCATATCCGCCCCTCTTTATTAATCGCTCTCTTAATCATATCATAAATCAGTCTGTTCATTGTCACCCGCGGGTTTTGACTGTGGGCGCATGGGGCTGTCCTTGTGGATTGCTTATAATGGGTGCTGCTGAAAACTTCTGCCACGTGTCGGTTTCCATATTTTTCTTGACCATCAAGGCAGCCCCACCGGGCTATCCGGGGCTGCGCGTCGCCTGTTTTACGCGGCTTCAGCCGCAAGGTAAAACAGGACAGCGAAGCGAGCAACGCGAGCGGAGGAGTGAGCGCAGCGAACGTTGCTCCGGCCGCTTCGCGTATGACAAGCGACAGAGATACAGAACATCGTGTTTCCATTTTATGGAATTTGCTTTACGTCTGGATCCGCTTCGCGGCTGCTACCGCACCCCTCCTATCCCTTGCGCGTCGCCGTCGCTGCGCTCCGGCTCATATATGCGGGAAAAGCACCCGACCCACCCCTCCTCCTACGGCGAACTGCTTTATCACACGCACACCAAACCGCGCGGGCGAGGACACAACATGCGCCCCCATCTCCCCGCCGTCCCCCGTCATTAAAACTGACAAAGCCCCCGAGGGGGATCGGAGGCTATTCAGACGCTTACATCAGAACCGCGCGTGTACGGCTCTTATGTTGCCAGTATGCAATTTATTGTGTTCGGAGCCGCTGAGCTTTTCATTCCGCCGCCGTTCGCATTCCCGAAGTAATACCGCTCCGGGAATAGGCAGTTTCGCTGTGTTGCTCTGGTAAATTCATGAGCAGCTCAGGCGGCTCCGTATCCGTCTTGCAGTGACCCGAAATTTTTCTGCAGACGCGTTTAGTGATAATGTATATTTATCTATCAATAAATATTATACACCCATTTTAAGAATTAAGTTATGAAATCTTTAAATTTTCGTATTCTACAACGAACCGGCTTTTTCAGAATAATCATGAAACGAGGGTCGTTCCCGCGAATTGCCGGTTTGCGCGTAATGAAGTATTTCACTCACAAATGTTTTTATTGCGGGAAGTTTTGCGCCGCGATGTTGAATAAAGCGCATTACCAAGCGGTTATTTCGCCGCGGACGGCGTTCGGCCGGAATGTCCGGCGGGCCGATACCAGCACGAAACCGGCTTGTTTCACGGGCTCTTCCTGTGCCGGTAACGGAGCGGATGGATCGCGCCGCGCGTGTTCCCGATTGTATATGTTACAAAAAAGGGCTGAAAAATCGTTTATTTTACGCGATTAGAGGACTCCGGCAGCGGAGATTTTGGAAATACATTGGTTTTATTTTCCCGAAACAACCATTAGCGGAAACCTGCTCCTTGCGCTATCTTTTTGATGTGATACCATACGCCTATGATATATGCCACAAAATCAAATCTTTGGACAAAGAATTTTATACTGGCAATTTTCGCAAACATGTTTGCAAGCCTGGTGTTTTATCTGCTGATGACCACGCTTGCCCTCTATGTGCGGGCGAAATTTCACGCGCCGGCAAGCGTCGCCGGTCTAGCCGTGGGCATTTACGTGCTCGGCGCGCTGATCGGGAGGCTGTTTACGGGGAAATATATCGAACTCGCCGGCAGGCGAAAGACGCTCTATTTCGGCGGTATGACGTTTTTCCTCGCGTCGCTACTCTATCTCATTCCCGTTGGACTGCCGCTTTTGCTCGCGATGCGTTTTTTGCACGGCGTGACGTTCGGGATCATCGGCACGGCGCTTCCCGCCATCGCCGTCAGTTCCATACCCGACGAGCGAAAGGGCGAGGGCGTCGGTTTCTTCACCCTCAGCAATACCATCGCGACGGCAATCGGGCCGTTTACCGGCGCTTACGTGCTGGAACATTACCATTACGGCGCTATTTTTATTACCTGCTCGGCGTTCGCGTTCTGTACGCTGCTGGTCGTGCTGTTTATGAATGCCGCCGATCTCGCGGGGAATAGGCGCGGGGACGCGGCTTGCGCCGCCTCTGGTTTTCGCTTCAGCGCGTTTTTCGAGCGGGCCGCCATTCCCGTTTCTCTGGTGATCCTGCCGGTGGGAATGTGCTACGCGACGGTGACGTCGTTTCTTACCGCCTACGCGGAGCACGACGGCCTGCCGGGGATCGTGCCGGTGTACTTTATCGTTTACTCCGCGTTTATACTGATCGGAAGGCCGCTGACCGGTAAAATACTTGACCGGCGCGGCGACAACGCGGCTATGATCCCGCCGCTGATCAGCGCGAGCGTCAGTCTGGTGGCGCTCGCGTTCGCGCGCAGCATGCCGGCCTTTCTCGCCAGCGCGGCGCTGATGGCGTTCGGCCTCGGGACCCTCGTATCGTGCGGTCAGGCGATCGCCGTCAAGATGTCGCCGGGGGAGCGCATCGGGACGGCGACCTCCACTTACATGTCGTTTTCCGATACCGGCCTCGGGATCGGCCCCGTTCTTATGGGCCTGATTATACCGCGGAAGGGCTACCGCGGAATGTTTCTCGTCGCTTCGGTTATTATCGCGCTGGATCTGCTGCTGTATATTCTCGTGCACGGGCGCAAAACGGGGTATAATAAAGGAAAGGCGCGGTAGGATCGCGGCGGGCGGCACGGGAAGGATGCTTGCGCGGTTTTGCCATCTCGCGTTTTGCATCGCTTGCGCGAGAAAGGGGTACGCCGGAATGAGGACGAGTGCGATGTGTGGTTTGCCCGCATAAGAAGCACGGCGAGGCGGAGCCGTCGTAGCCGGGGCGCAGGACCGGAATGGCGGACGATGACGCAGCGGTGAGGAGATGCGATACGAAGCGCCGTCGCAAGCCGGAGCGCGTGTCTGCGGCGGGGGACGATGAAAGGAACGCGCAAAGAATTATCAGAGGATTGCGCCGCATGGCGGCAGGTTTGAAAGGAGCGTCAGATGAAACAGTACATTATCGCTATCGCGCGCGAATACGCGTCGGGCGGCAGGATTATCGGAAAGAAACTCGCCGGCGAGCTCGGCATCGCTTTTTACGACAAGGAAATCATCTCATTGGCGGCGAAGGAGAGCGGATTCTCCGAGGAATACCTGGAATCGGCCTCCGACACCCGCACGCCGTTCTTCCTCTATAATGTCTACGGCTACAGCAACATTATGCCGCTGCCGGAGCAGATATACATAGCGGAATCGAACGCGGTGCGGACGCTCGCGGACAAGGGCTCCTGCGTCTTTATCGGCAGGAACGCAGCGCGCATCCTCTCGGATCACGAAAACCTCATCAAAATTTTCATACACGCCCCGCTCGAAAAACGCATCGAGGTGGCGCGCGACATCTACCACGATGAGGCCGATAATATGAAGGCGTTCGTCATCCGTCGCGACAAGGGGCGCGAGGAATACAGCCGGCATTTCTCGGATTACCGGTGGCGCGACCTGCGCAATTATCATCTCTGCGTTGACAGCAGCATCGGCTTTGACGCCACGGCCTCTGTCATTCGGACGTACGTCGAGAAGTTTTTGGAGGGGTAAGGCCGTAATTAGGGGTCGAATGTGAGGAAGGTGAGCCGCTTCGCTTCCTGATGGGGGAATTGTGTAAAGGAACCGCACGTTGTTGTGCGGTTCCTCTTTTGCTGATTTGAATTTTATTTCGTTCGGCCTAGCCGATCCAAACCCCGCTTGCGTTGAAATAGTAGGTTTTGCCGCCGATGGTCTGTTTCCCAGTCAGCATTTTGCCGCTCCCGGAAAGATAGTACCACTTTCCGCCGGCGTCTTTGAGCCATTTATTTGCGATCATCGCGCCATTTCCGGAAAGATAATACCACGCGTTTCCGTCTTTCACCCAGCCAGTTTTCATCGCGCCGTTTGAGGCAAGATAGTACCAGGTGCCACCGTCTTTTACCCAACCGGTCTGCATGGCTCCGCTTGGAGCAAGGTGGTACCACGTGTTACCGTCTTTCGCCCAGCCGGTCTGCATCGCGCCGTCTTCCGCGAGGTAATACCAGGTGTTTTTGTCTTTGATCCAACCGGTTTCCGCTTCGCCGTCAGTGATATAATTCCACACGCCGTCATCGTTTTTTACCCAACCGTTATCTGCCTGCGGAGGATTATCCGGCGGGGTGGTGTCTTCGGGATCGTCGGGATCGTCAGGGTCATCGGGATCGCCACCACCGGCGTTCGGATCGTTTTTATATGTGGCTGTTACCGCTACGGCTTTCGCGGGCATGGTAAAGGTCGTTGATTCTTTCGTTGCGTCGGTGAGCGTGACATCGCTTGTTGTCCACGCGTCGAAGACTTTACCGTCCGGAGCCGCATTTGCGGTAATGCTTACCGTCGCGCCTTCTTCAAATGAGCCACTGCCGGCGCCGTTCGTTACCGTTACGGTATAGGTTGTGGCCGTGGGCGGCGGGTTGACGGGCGGAGGGCTGACAGCCGTCCACTGCGCGTACAGCGTGTGATTTGCCGTTTCGGTGACCTCACTTGCGCTCGTGATTTTCGTGCCGTTTGTCGCTGCCGTAAACCAACCAGCGAAGGTATAATCGCTGCGTGTGGGCGTCGGAAGCTCTCCGTATATTTCGCCCTGCGTGACCGGCTTGCTTGCGTTTTCAGAGGATAGTGCGTCGCCGCCATTCGGGTCGAAGGTGACGGTCATGATTTGTGGAACATTCTGCGGGGCAAACATGAAGTTTTCTAAATTGCTTCTAATGCTGTCGAGACCGATTATCGCAGATTCGGATGGCAGGTAGTTACCCTCACAAAAAAGTCGTTTAAGTGAAGTGAGATTTGAAACATCAAGCGTGATGAGTTTGTTATTGCTGCAATGAAGAGCTTCGAGAGAAGTCAGTCCTGTAACGTTAAGGGTCGTAAGTTCGTTATCCCAGCAATTAAGCAAACTGAGCGAAGCAAGATTTGAGACATCAAGCGCGGTGAGTTCATTCTTCCCGCAATAAAGGAATTCAAGCAAAATGAGCTTCGAAACATCAAGCGTAGTGAGTTTATT
>JAISEX010000246.1 GCA_031263875.1 Eubacteriales Family XIII. Incertae Sedis bacterium
CTGCGGTCGCTCTCTCCTCCGCTCGCGTTGCTCGCTTCGCTGTCCTGTTTTACACTGCGGCTGAAGCCGCGTAAAACAGGCAGTCCGCCGAGAGGGGGCAGCAGCCCCCTACGGAGAGCAACGCGAACGAAGTGAGCGTTGCGACGCGCAAGGGATAGAAGTGGAAATTCCGCGGACTATGCTCGCATAGATACTCCCGTCCGGGGGATTGCGGGGCGGAGCCCGCAATGACGACGGTAGCATAAGCGGAATTGCAACGAATAGCCTGGTGGGGTACTCAAAAATAAAAGGTTGTTTCTTGTAAATGCTCGCGCGGAATACTGTCCCGCGGATAAGTGACAAAATCATGCTGAGTGCCCCATGCGCCCAAAGGGGATGCAAGACGGACAGCTTTTAGAGGATATAAGGTACCGCGGCGGGCGTCATGGGAATTCCCGCAATGGCAACGCTTTACGGATTTGGAGGTTACGCGCATGTTTGACTCAATTATCGAGGCGCTTTCGAGCGACATTAATTTCACAGTTGTCAACCTGCTGGCGGCGCTGGCGACGGCGTTGGTTTTGGGCCTGCTTATCAGCGTGGTCTACATGAAAACCCATAAGACCAAGACGCCGACGCAGAGTTTTTCGCTGACTTTGGTGCTGCTGCCCGCCATTATCACGATTATCATCATGCTGGTGGGCAATTCGGTGGCGCGGGCGTTTAGCCTGGCGGGCGCGTTCCAGATCGTCCGCTTCCGCAGCGCGCCCGGCGATCCGAAGGACATCACCTACGTGCTGTTTTCGATGGCGGTCGGCCTGTGCTGCGGCATGGGTTTTATCGTCTACGGCGCTCTCGCGGCGGTGATCCTGTGCGGCGCGATGGCTTTGCTGGAACTGCTGAAATTCGGCGCGGGGAAACGTGAACGCCGGCTGCTCAAGATCCTCGTGCCCGAAAATCTGGATTACGCGGACGCGTTTGACGATATTCTGCAAAAATACACGTCGTCTTACGACCGCAAGAAGGTCCGGACAGCCGATCTCGGCAGTCTGTTTGAATTACAATACACGTTTACGCCGCAGAAGGATATGGACGAGAAGGCGTTTATCGACGAGCTGCGCTGCCGGAACGGAAATCTCAATATTACGCTGGTTTTGGCCGCTTCTGACAGCGACTTTTAGGAGGATGGAATGATGAAAGTGAAGATAATGGCGATATTGCCTCGGCAATTAATAGTCGGAACAAAGCGGCGAAGATTTTCGTCAGTGTGCGAGGCGGCAGAACCGCGCATACCGGTTGTACGCAAGGATTCTGCCAACAAAGCAGACGGGCGAAAAGATCGGCGCGACTTTCTACTATTGGTTGCCGGGGTAATAACGCTGAGTTTCCTGCTTTTGACCGCGCTGACCGCGTGTAACCGGTTCGGCGCTCCGCCGGAGAATTCCGCGCCGCCAGTTATGTCCGGCGAAACGGCGGAAGACGAGGCTGAAGTGGACGCGACGGTCGCCCAAACGATCGCGACGGACGGGACGCATACGATAACGGGAACGGTTGACGGGCAGATCCTCGTGACCGCCGAGGAAGTGACGTTGATTTTGGATGGCGCGACGATTACATGCGCGGACGGCTCCGCGATTTTGGGCAAGGACGGTCACGGCGCGAGCGTTACGCAAAACCTCACCGTCGAGCTGCAAGGCGCGAATACCGTCAGCGGATCGGCACACGGCATTCAGGGCACGGATAACCTGACCGTGACGGGAACGGGTTCGGCGGATATTACGGCGGGCAAGGACGGGCTTCACGCGGGCGACGCGCTCACCATTCAAAACGGCACTATCAACGTGCGGGAATCCTACGAGGGGATCGAGGCGGCGACCGTCGCGATTACCGGGGGCGTCACCACCATTCACGCGTCTGACGACGGGATCAACGCGGCGACCGATACGGGAGAGGTGACGCCGGACGTTGCAATCAGCGGCGGGGAGGTCTTCGTCTATTCGGGCAGCGATGGCATCGATTCCAACGGAACGCTGGAAATAACGGGCGGCTCGGTCGTGATTTTCATCGACGCGCCGCAGGACGGCGACGCCACCGACGTGGAGCGGAGCGGGACCATTCAGCCCGCCGTCTACGGTTCCGGGACGATCAAGGCGGGGACGGCCCTCTCCGTCGGCGGCGTGTGGAGCGGAACGGCCGAATCCGGCGCCACGGCGTTCTTCGTATGCGTCCCGGGGCTCGTTTCCGGCCAGAGCTACGCCATTACCGCGGATGGCGGCGATTTTGGGAATGCGACCGCGACGACTACCATCCAAGGCATGATGATGGGCGGCGGCAGAGGCGGGAAAGGCTGAGGGGGACGGGCGTTTGTCCCCGTTCGATTGGTGAGGTTTCCCTATGCTGGCTGCGGCCTCAAAATGAGCATTCCTGACGATTTTATTCACAGATATATTTGCTGCTTGGGGGACGGCAAGAGGGAGGACGGGTGTGTTGGGTGCTGTGTCCGCAATGCTGTTTTGGATAGTGCGGAATGATCAAACCACTGCCCGAAAAGACGTAGGGGCGGCATCCTGACGCCCGTTGCCGCCCGGAAATGGCGATGAGAAGGACGACGGCAGGGAGAGGGGGCTTGCGCCCGGTTTTCGCCCGCGCGGGTTTTTGGGTTGTGCGAGAAACGGGGACGCCGTGGTAGGATGGGTGTGATGTAGGCTGTTCTCGCATACGGGAGCCGGAGCGTAGCGAAGGCGACGCGCAAGGGATAGCAGGGGTGCGGCAGCAGCCGCGAAGCGGCCGAAGCGGTAGCGGAGCCCCGAATAGCCCGGTGGGGCTGTTTCAGCGTGTTTGAAATTTTTTATTGTTAAAATTTTAACAATAAGGCTGATTCATTTTATTTCGGAACAGCCCCATGCGCCCGCATTATTAACGGCGATTGCTCCAATTCCTTGATCCACGGGATTGCGGGTCTTGCTCACTGCATTCGCTGCTCGGATTGACATCATTTTTCGCACAGAATCCAAAATGCGCCCGCAGCATGCGCAAATTTTTTATTTATCATATTTGCGCGCGCCTATTTCCAACTGTATTTCAATATTGTATAATATAACGATACGTGAAAATGTAAAATAACATTATAGGTGCACTTTGAAAGGAGCAACCATGCCAGCATCATATCTTCAGATCGGCGGAATCGTACTCATCTTCGTAATAATGTATTTACTGATGATCCGTCCACAGAGAAAACGCGAAAAGCAAATCAATCAGATGCGTTCGTCGCTGAAAGTCGGGGACCAGATCACGACTATCGGAGGGATCCGCGGAAAAATCATTACGGTCAGGGACGATGCGCTCATTATAGCGGTCGGCGCCGACAAGGTAAAGATAGAGGTCATGCGTTGGGCGATATCGAAAATCGATACGGAAGCGGCGGGAAAACCGGCTCCCAAGACGGCTGACAAGAAGGAAGACGAGACCAAAGAGGAAGACAAGCCGGCGCGCAAGCCGCGCAAACTGGGCGCGAAGCCGGACGCGGAAGCGGACAGCGGCGAGAACGCAGACGATTCCGGGGAAGAAGACGGCGACGAAGATAAATAAGAGATAAAAGACAAACAGAGTTAAGAGGCGATAAGTTATGTTAAAGAAAATCGGTGCGCTCCTCATAATTGGGATTATCGTGGTCGCGTGGATCGCGACTTTACACGGCATCGGGTCGGTCGGTCCCATTCAGAAGGAAATCAAGACGGGGCTTGATATTTCCGGCGGCGTGAACGTCG
>JAISEX010000014.1 GCA_031263875.1 Eubacteriales Family XIII. Incertae Sedis bacterium
AGGGGGCAGAGCCTAGGTTAAGGCTAGGCGGGGAGCGGAGCGAACGAAGTGAGCGAAGCGACGCGCAAGGGATAGGAGGGGTGCGAAGCAGCCACGGCGCGGACGCGGATATGAAATGAGGCAGAGAGTCGGGAACGGAGCGGCTCACATCCGGAGCACTCGTCCTGAGCGCCGTGGCCGGAGCCCCGGATAGCCCGGTGGGGCTGTCGCATTGTGTTTAAAGCGTCCTAATTGTTAAAAATTTAACAATTAGATTGTCCGCTCATTTTGCGACAGCCCCATGCGCCCAAAAAAATATCCCACAAATCCGAAAAAGCGCTTGACGTACCCCGGTCATCTATGATATATTAATAGACTGCCGCTTAGTATAATTTTCGATTCCGCGTAAGGAGTGATGTATATGCCCGAACCAGTCAAAATCGGTCGTAAGACCCGCATGAGCTACTCAAAAATTCACGAAGTCGCAGAGATGCCAAACCTCATACAAATCCAAACTCAATCGTACGATTGGTTTGTGGGAGACGGACTCAGAGAAGTCTTTGCCGATATTTCTCCCATCAAGGATTACGCAGGAAATTTAATCTTAGAATTTTTGGATCATACGTTGAATACACCGGATGATCCTCCCAAGTACAATCAGGAAGAATGTAAGGAACGCGACGCTACTTATGCGGCGCCGCTGAAGGTCACGGTTCGCCTTATCAATAAGGAAACGGGCGAGCTGAAGGAGCAGGAAGTCTTTATGGGGGATTTCCCGCTGATGACGGAAAAGGGTACCTTTATATATAACGGGGCGGAGCGCGTTGTTGTGACGCAGCTCGTCCGTTCGCCGGGGCCGTATTTCGACATGATGCGCGATAAGAACGGCAACCGGCTTTTCAGCGCGCAGGTGATCCCGAACCGGGGCGCGTGGCTCGAGTACGAGACGGATACCAACGGGATCCTGTACGTGCGGGTCGACCGCACGCGTAAGATACCCATTACGGCGTTTATCCGGGCTCTCGCGAGCTGCGTTATCGAGTTCACGGTGGAGAAAGGCGAAACCGCCGCGTCCGTAACGGGACGGCTCGCCGCGGAGGGTATAATACGCCCGGAGGACGAGAAGAAGGTGTTCTCGCAGACGGGGCAGAACGGCGAGGCGGCCGAAATAGTTCCGGGAACGTACGGGCTGGCGCTGCGCCAAACGCCGCAGGAGATCGGCAAGATACTCGTGACCGGCCCGGAGGCGGGCAAGGATACGCGCTCTTACGGCGTGTGTGAGGATATGCTGCGCCGCGGCACGAATGACGAGATCATGGCTATGTTCGGCTATGAGGAAACGCTTGAAAAAACCATCGATAAGGACGGCGCGTCATCGGATTACGAGAGCGGCGTCAAGGAGATATACAAGAAACTTCGCCCCGGCGATCCGCCGACGATAGACAACGCGAAGAGCCTTTTTGATTCGCTCTTTTTCGAGGTGCGCCGGTACGATCTCGCGAAGGTCGGACGGTATAAATATAATAAGAAGCTGGGGCTCGGCTCGCGGCTTATCGGCCTGACCGCCGCGGAGGACGTTATCAGTCCGTCCACGGGCGAAATTTTCGTCAGCGCGGGCGAGGAGATAGATCGCGAAACGGCGATGAATATCGAAAACGCGGGCGTGGGAAGCGTCAGCGTGCACAGCAAGAATCCCGACGAGGAAGATACGCTGTGCGTGGTTATCGGGAACAATTTTGTCAGTACGCGGGATTATCTCGACGCGGGCTGGAAATGGGCCGACGATCTGAAGGCGCTCGGCATTCCCGAAAAGTCCTATTACCCGGCGCTGATGCGCGTGCTGCGCGAGGGCGACGAGCTGAAGAAAAACAAGAAGGAGTACGAGGATTATATCCGGCGTTCGCTGACGAATTCCGAGATCAAGGCGCTGCTCCTGCCGAAGCATATATTGAAAGACGATATCGTGGCGACCATCAGTTATATACTGAACCTGAGCCACGGCATCGGTAATATCGACGATATCGACCATCTCGGCAACCGCCGCGTGCGCACGGTGGGGGAACTGCTGCAGAATCAGTTCCGCATTGGCCTTGCGCGTATGGAGCGCGTGGTTCGCGAGAGAATGACGATCCAGGACGTGGAGGCTTCGACGCCGCAGGCGCTGATGAATATCAGGCCGGTAACCGCGGCTATCAAGGAATTTTTCGGCAGCAGCCAGTTGTCGCAGTTTATGGATCAGAACAACCCGCTTGCGGAGTTGACGCACAAGCGCCGGCTCTCCGCGCTCGGTCCGGGCGGCCTTTCGCGCGAACGCGCCGGGTTTGAGGTCCGCGACGTCCACCATTCGCATTACGGGCGCATGTGTCCTATAGAAACGCCGGAAGGCCCGAATATCGGGCTGATCGGCTCATTGACGACGTACGGTTGCGTAAACGAGTACGGTTTTATCGAAACGCCGTACCGGAAGGTCGATAAGAAAACGGGCGTCGTTACGGAACAGATAGATTACCTGACCGCGGACGACGAGGAAATGCTTATTATCGCGCAGGCGAACGAACCGCTCGACGCGAAGGGCAAGTTTGCGAATAAACGCGTGGCTTCGCGGGGCGCGGGCGGCGAT
>JAISEX010000017.1 GCA_031263875.1 Eubacteriales Family XIII. Incertae Sedis bacterium
TGTTGCAATAGCGACAATAAGTATGAACGATACTTGCTTGAAGCCGGTAAAACTAAAGGTTAGTGAGTTTATTGATTTACGCAATGTCGGCCAAAACCAAATTGAACGTTTACGAGACGCGCTTCGGAAATTATCAAGGTTGAACATTCGCTATTCAGATGAAAACAATGTCCCTCATGAACGCGCTGTTTTTTCGGCAGCCGAGTGGAGACCGCGCTCAGGCTCAATTTGCCTGACATTCAACGCCGCCATGAAGCCGGAACTTATTAAACTGCGAGGTAAATTCACCCAATACAATCTTGCGATGTACCGCAGGCTGAAGGGCAAATACGCAAAAGATCTTTATGAGAAACTGAGCGTGTGGCTGCGAAATAATGGACAGCGTAAATATAGGCTTGATGAATTATATGATTTGCTGAGTGTCCCTCCGTATGCGCGGAATTCCTTCAAAGAATTCAACAAGAATATTTTAGGGCCGGCGGTCGCAAAAATCAATAAAGAAACCGATTGGACGCTAGAATATAAAACTGAGAAAAAACGATTGTTCGACAAAAAGGCGGACAACTACCGACTGCGAACAGCGAACATAATTTTCATACGGAAAAGGTAGGAGGTTTCACGAAATGAACAAAGCATATAAATTCGGACTTCATCCGAATAAATCCAAAGAGAAACTACTCGGCAAAACTTTTAGTTGCGTTCGCTTTATTTATAACCACATGCCTGCGCGCATTACAGAAATGAAAGGAGGAGCGAGGATACGAAACAACAGAATTACCGTCAGTTCAAGTCGATAATGTCCTTGCACAAATATTATGTTACAATTGGATTTAGAAAAGAAAATAACGCATTCGCGAGAGAAAACTATTCCACGCATTCGAAATATGAGATGCGCCTTCGATGAAATTATTGAGAATGACCCTCGTTCTTCAATAACGTATTTTTCATTTAGAAGGGACGTTATCGCCGGAAATATCCCGAGTATAAAAAACGGGAGACGATATTATATTGATATGAGAGATGTGGAAAAATATTATAGCCACAACCATTAATCGGTGTTGGAAAATTATATTCGTAACCGATAGTCAAGGAGAATCAACGTGGCAAGTATTCGAAAAAGCAATAACGCATTTTACATAACGGCATCTATATCGAGGAACGGTGAATCCATACGAAGGTATATGACATGGAAAAAGCCGAAAGATATGAATGCGCGAGACGCATGCAAACAAGCGCAGCGCATTGCGGATGATTTTGAGCAGAAACTAAAACAGGGATTTGAAATAGATCCCTCAATAACTTTTTCTGCATTTACGACAAAATGGCAATCCGAATATGCCGCCAAACAGCACCGTCACACGACAATTGTACGTGAGGAAAAATTGCTTGAACGGATCAATTCTCATTTAGGCACTATCCGCTTATATAAAATAACTGCGGGGGATATCAGAAATTGTTTGAGCGAAATTGCGGCAAATCGTCAGGACAAGAAGTGTGTTTGTAAAACCGACCTGTCAAAAATGCTCCGTAGCCGCAATATTAAAAAGGCCACTTTTGTGAAAGAGGCTCAAATCGCATACAGTACGTTCGCCAAAGTTCTGCGCGGTGAAGCTGTTTCAATGAATACGATAGCAAAAATTTCGCGTATATTGAACTTAGAAGAAACCAAAGATTATGAATTGGTGAGTGGTGGTGGAAAATATTCAGGAAAAACAATATTGCATTACTACCGGCTTATATCAAAGATATTAACAGACGCTGTGAGATGGGAATATATTCTCAATAACCCTTGCTTGCGCGTTGAACCGCCAAAGGTCAGAAAGAAACGAGTCGATTATTTAGATGATAAACAGACAAAACAATTCGTTTCTGCGTTAAAAAACGCAAAAGATCCCTATAGAACTGCCGTATTGCTCTTGTTGCATCTGGGATGCAGACGAGGCGAACTCTTAGGGCTGCAATGGGATGATATTGACCTAACAGACAATACGGTAGATATCAGCAAAGCCTTATTATATACGCCGGAAAGGGGTGTGTATATGGATGAGACAAAAACTGATGAAAGCATCCGGCGGCTTGCAATTCACCCGACTGTATCATGCGCGTTAAAAGAATATAAGGCATGGCAAGGTGAGCAACGCGAGCTGGCGGGCGACCAATGGCAGGATACGAATTTTGTTTTCACAAAGTGGAACGGCACTCCGGTCAGACCGGACACGTTCACTTCGTGGGTACGCAGATTCGTAGAAAAAAACAATTTGCCCAAAATAACGCCCAAAGGACTACGGCATACGTCGGCAACGCTACTGATTATGAACGGATTAAACGTCCGCTCGCTCGCAAATCGCCTCGGTCACGCAAAGACAAGCACCACGACCGATATATACTCACACGCGCTCAAAAGCATGGACGAAATTGCCGCAAATATCTTAGAAAACGCCATAAATCAAGGCTTTGCGGACGACTAGAAAATCGATTTGCGTAAGATTTGCGTAAAAACACGGCGTGTTGGTAAATTTGGAAAAAATAAAATCGTTGGAACTGTTGAAATTCCAACGATTTTTTGGTTGCGGGGGAAGGACTTGAACCTACGACCTCCGGGTTATGAGCCCGACGAGCTACCAACTGCTCTACCCCGCGTCAATGCGCTCCGCCCACTTCGTCACGAAACGAAAAAGACCACATCACTGATCGCGCTTATGCTCTGCATTGCTTCTGGTGCCGGAGACCGGGATCGAACCGGTACGATCGGTAAGGATCGCCGGATTTTAAGTCCGGTGCGTCTGCCAGTTCCGCCACTCCGGCGAGCGGTCAGGCTCGTGCCTGACTCCTGTAGCAACGCCGTTAATTATACAATAAGTTCCGCCGGTTTGTCAACAGATGCGCGGAAGTCCTTCGCCAATCAGCATATCGATGCGGCGCGTGCCGCCGATGCGCGTCCGCATTTTGACGACCGGATCGCCGGAAACCTCCGAAATATGGCCGATCACCGCGGCATCCCGGCCGAGTGCGCAGGAACGAATCAGCGCGAGCGCCCTTTCCTCATCCTCCGCAGCGACGATCGCCGCGAGCTTGCCCTCGTTGCCCATGTAGAGCGGGTCGAGCCCCATAATGCCGCAGAACGCCTTCACCTCGCCCGTTACCGGCACGGCGCCATCCTCGATCTCAATATCGACGCCCGACGAAACCGCGATCTCGTTGAGCACCGTCGCAAGCCCGCCGCGCGTAATGTCCCGCATCACATGCACGTCTGCGCCGCCCGCAAGCAGCGCCTCCGTTACCGGCGCAAGCACAGCGCAATCGCTCTCGATGCCGTTCGTAATACCCATGCGCGCGCTCAATATGCACGCGTGATGATCGCCGAGCGTTCCGCTGACAATAACGGCGTCGCCAGCCCGCGCGTTCGCGGCTCCGATCCCCGCGCGGCTTCGGACGCCGATACACGTCGTGTTTATCATCAGTCCGGGCTCGCCCGCGCTCCTGCGCTCTATCACCTTCGTATCGCCGGCGGCTATCGTAACGCCGGCTTCACCGGCGGCCCGCGCCATCGATTCCGCAACCCTGTCAAGCAATTTCATTGACAGTCCGGTTTCGAGAATGTAACCGCAAGTCAGATACCGCGGCTTCGCCCCCATCATCAGCACGTCGTTGACGCTGCCGCAGACGGCGAGCTTGCCGATATCGCCGCCCGGAAACTCGACGGGCGTCACCACAAACGAATCCGTACTTACGCACACATCTCCCGCGGGCAGCGCGAGGCAGGCCGCGTCCTCCATGCTGTCAAGCACCGGATTTGAAAAACGCCGGCCGAATATCCCGCGCATCAAATCGCTCGAATCCTTGCCGCCCGCTCCGTGCGCCATCGTTATCGTTCTGTCGTCACCGTTCATATTTTTCCCTATCTCACCGTCACTTCGCGACATACTATTTACTCACCTGTATTTCAATACGGGCGCATGGGGCACTCAAAATGATTGTGCCGGTAATCTACGGGACCGCTCTGCACAAAAAACAGCTTTATAATTTTGAGTGCCCCACTGGGCTATCCGGGGCTCCGGCCACTTCGTGGCTGCTTCGCACCCCTCCTATCCCGTGCGCGTCGCCTTCGCTCCGCTCCGGCTCTCTTTTTCAGAAACTTTCACGCACTCACACATTCCGATACCAGATCCCGCACGCGCCCTCCGCGGAAACCATGCACGGCCCGACGGCGTTACCCGGCGCGCAAACGCCCGCAAAGAGCGGGCATTCATTCGGGTCGATCCTGCCCGTAATAACCTCCGTGCACCGGCACCCCTCCGGCAAAATTTCCTCAGCCTCGATGCCGAAACTTCCCGCGTCAAAACCGGCGTATTCACCGCGCAGATAATAGCCCGAATCCGCCACCGCGCCGAGGCCCCGCCACGCGGAATCCCGCATTTCAAAATACGACGCGATCACCGCGCGGGCCTTTTCGTTACCCGCCTCGCTCACCGTTTCCACGTAGCGGTTGACGACCGCCGCCCCGCCCTTCTCCGCCAGCCGGATCAATTCGTCTACCGCCTCCGACAGATGCCGCGGCTCGAAACCTCCGACAACAAACGGCTTTCCGTACTTTTCGGCCACGGGCGCATAGACCGCGCTGCCCGTTATTACGCTCACATGACCGGGACACAGAAACCCGTCGATATCCCGCTCATTCTCGCAGATCCATTCGATGGCCCGGATCGCGGACCGCAGCGACGTGAGCAGGCGCACATTGCGCACGCCCCGCGCGATCAGCTCGTCGATCAGGAGGGCATACGCGGGCGCGGTCGTTTCAAAACCGACCGCCGCAACGATAAAAACCGTATCCGGTTCGCGCTCCGCCAGCGCAAGCGTTTCAAACGGCGAATAGACCATCTCCACGCGGCCGCCGGCGCCCTTCGCCTCATCCAGACTGCGCGGAAACGAACCGCCGCTTCCGGGCACCTTCAGCATATCGCCGAAACTGACGAGCGCGTGACCCGGCCGCATCGCAAAGGAAACGCACCGGTCGATATACGCCGAAGGCGTGACGCAGACCGGGCAGCCCGGTCCCGAAACGAGCCGAACCCCCTCCGGAAGCACGCTGCGCAGCCCGCTCCTGAATATGCTCGACGTATGCGTCCCGCAGACCTCCATTATCTTGATCGCGCGCGCAGCCGTCACCGGATATCCTCAAACGCCTCGAGTATCAGCCGCGCCTTTTCCTCGGACATCGCCTCTATCGCCAGTCCCGCGTGCACGAGCACATAGTCGCCCACCCGCACGTCCACGACGCCGATATTCACGTCCACCACATTGCCGGCAAAATCGGCCTTCGCCCTCCTGCCGTCTATTTCCACCACCTTGCCGGGGTATGCAACACACATAAAATTTTCCTCGCCTTTCTCCGCTTCCTATTATACCATTCGCAAAGCGGCACGAGAAAGCTCCGCAGATACGCCGTGAATAATCCGGGCGCATGGGGCTGTCTTCGCCAGCTTCATCGGATTTTACCTGATGTAAAATAATGGAATTTACCATAAATCAAATGTAATGGCAAAACAGCCCCACCGGGCTCTTCGGGGCTCCGCATTCGCCTGTTTTACGCGGCTTCAGCCGCAGTGTAAAACAGGACAGCGAAGCGAGCAACGCGAGCGGAGGAGTGAGCGCAGCGAACGTTGCTTCGGCCCCGGCGCTCAAGACGAGCGCACCGGATATAAAGCCGCTCCGTTCATATTCCACCGTCCTATTTCCCGTCCGTATCCGCGCCGTGGCTGCTGCCGCACCCCTCCGATCCCTTGGCAGAGGTACAGGAGCTTCAGCTCCGTCGTACCTCGCACAACGAGGAGCGCAGGGCTTTAGCCCGTGGCGCTCTACCGTGCGCAGGGACATGCGCAACCTTCCGTGCCGTCTTCGCACAATCTGTCAGTACGGTCCCACGCCGCGCCCCTCGTGCGAGAAAAGCACACGACACGCCCGTCCTTCCTCCGGCGAATCCGTTCCTCACAAACGCAACAAAAAGAACGAGATAATCCTAGACGCACGCGCCCTCTCCCTGCCGTCCCCGTCATTCCTGTCCCAAAGTTACCACGGCCGTTCCGCGAGTCTTGCTCTCCGGCGGCGCATCGGCTTCCGCGTCTTGCCCCGCGGAGATTTTCCCGCCGGCGAAGACCGCCTCCATCGTTATCAGCGCCCCGATCAGCACCGCCGCGCACAACGCAAGCATAATCACCGTACTTTTTTTATTCATGCGTTCCACAGCTCCTCTTCTGCGAGTTATAACGAAATGAGTTTAACGGAATATTGTGGCAGTATTCCGCCCGCAAATGAGATCGGATTTACGCCGCCATCGTCTACGCGTGCGGTATTCAATTTCACTTTCGTTGCAACTCCCTTCCCTGCCCGTAATGTTTCACTTCTCTAATGAACGTACCATCCGAACCGGACGGTCCCGCATCAGTCTATCCCATACACAGGATAGGGCTGCGCGGACGACACTTTATCCGTTCCGAGCGCCACGCCGCCCACTTCCCGGTAACCGCGCTCCATATCGTAAACGGTAAGGGTTTTCGCCGACACCACGTAAAAATAATTCCCGATAAACATGCCTCTGACGCTTCTCACGCCATACCACATGTCGTAGACGACGGGATTCTCATCCGTTATCTCTATCTCTTTCTCGATTTTAAAGCCCCCTCCGCCATAAGAGCATATAACATATTTTTCGTCGGCGGGAAAGGCGATCAATGACTTATCGCTGTTGACGAGAATCGCTTTGTGATTGTAGCGCACCGGCGTCGAGCTGTATTTTTTCAGGACTAATTTGGTCTGTTCCGTGACCTGCTCGGGATCGGAAATATCGAACATCGACAACTTGACGCCGAGAAATTCCGAACCATCCTCGCTGCGCTCTTCCCCGATGCCGAAGAGCATGCCGTCGTCATAGGGATGCAGATAATCGGAAAAACCGGGGATTTTCAGAGCGCCGGCGATCCGTGGATTTTTCGGGTCGCGCAGATCGACGCTGAACAGCGGATCGGTCTGAAGGAAGGTGACGAAGTACGCGTACTCGCCCATAAACCGCGCGGAATAGACCTGCTCGTCCTCCGCGATCTCCGTGATGCTGCCGGTAATATTCAGATCGCCGTCCATCGTATACACCGCGTTCGTCTTGGTCCAGCCCTCCTCAATGTCGTCCGGCGCCGCTACCGGCTCATCATAGTGGATGGAAACATGCCGTTCGTCCGTCATCACCACGCGGAAAACACCGTCATATTCATCCATCGAAAACTGGTCGAGCACCCAGCCCGGCACGCGGCACGACGCTTCAAGGCTCACCTTGCCGCCATCGAGCGCAAGGCGCGAAAACGTCGTTTCCGTAAAGCTCGTATCGATCGAATACTTCTCCCCGCCCGGTTCGTTTTGCGTGACGGACGCTTGCGACGCGAGATATATATTCCGTTCCGACACATAGATGTTCACGGCGGCGCCGAATACGGATTTCTTCGACACGAAGGTTCCCTCGCCCGAAATATCGATGCCGCTGATCAGCATATAGTCCGACGAGTTTTGCTTCTCCGGCATCAATATGTCGCCGGGCCGCGCAAGCGACTCGGTCCCCGCTTCGGTATAGAGCGGAATAAAGCTCGCGGGAACGTCGCGCTGAATACTCATCAGATCACCGCGGTAAAAGGAAAACAGATAGAGGCTGTCACCGATCACGCGCGATTCATAATACGAGCCGCTCTGCGTCAGCGAATTCAGCTTGACGGGCTTCGCCGGATCGGTTATATCGAAAACGTCGATACCCGTCATGGATCCGGCGCCCCCGTCCCGCGGATCATACATCTCCTTCATCGCGACAAGGCGTGTTTCCGTCAGCATCATATTGAAATACGTTTCATTTTGTCCATCTTGACCGGACGGCTGTTTGATGGAGGCTATCAGCTTCGGGTTCGCGCCGTTCGCCTCGATAATATTCAGTTTCTCGCTGTTAATGGCGTATATATACCGCCCGTCGCTCTTGATAACGTCGGCTTCCTGCACGCCGAGGGTCTGGTTATTCGTATCCGAGAAATCGGTTTCGCTATTGACGGAAGAATTTATCCCATCGCTTTCCGCGCCGGATATCGTAGCCTCCTCACGGCCGCCTCCATTATACATATTATCCCATATGCTTCGATAACTTCTATCGTCCTGATAAGCCGCCCTATCCTTTCGGTACTGTTCCTGCTCCGCTTTGAGTTTTGTTTCCGAGTAGCCGTTGATTTTTAGTATATCCGAGAATATCCGGTCATACCCGTCCGCTGTGCCCATTTGGGCGGAATCGGACCGCTTCGTTTCGTAATTCGCGCTTATGTGTCTTTCCGGCGCGCCGGCCGGTACGGGCGATTCAAACCCGTCGCCCACCGCAATAAAGCCGATCACCACGACAAAACACGCGGCGGCCGCGGCAAAACCGGCGCGGTAGAGTTTTCGGCGGCGCGCGGGACGCACGCGCGTTTCGGTCGCGGACCTCTCGCCATCCGCCGTTACGCCGTCAACCGCCGCGTATATCCGCTCGACCGGCGGTTTGGCCGTATCGAAATCCGCGAAAAAATCGAGTCCCTCGGTGTCGCCACCGGCCGCTTCCCGCAGCGCGTCATTCAGTTGTTTCGTTTCTTGTTCGTTCATTTTCATTACACGCGCCGATCCTGCGCACCTCCGCTTTCATCTTTTCCACCGCCCGCCGCGTGACGGACTTCACGGTGTTGTAATTCAAACCCGTCGTTTCGGCAATTTCGGTCAGGCGTATGCCGTAGGCGTAATGCAGCAAGATCACGCGCTGTTCCTCATCGCCGAGGATATTCAGCAACTGCTTCACGAGCTCGCCGTCCGCAAACGCATTCGGGAACGCCGACGCGCTTTCGTCGGCAGGTTCCGCGGTAAACGGTTCGCCATCATCCGCCGCGTCAAGTGAAACCGCCGCGAGAGCGAACTGGTTTTTCTCAAAATACCGTTTCGCCTCGTTGCGGGCGATGCTGTAGAGCCACGCCCGCGCCGCGTTCTCGCCTCTGAGCGTCCCGAAATAGCGGTACGCGTTCTCCCACGTATTCTGGAAGATTTCGTCCGTCACATCGGCATCGCGCCGCGCGTTGACATAGATAAACTTCTTTATCTCAAGCCAGTATTCGTCGTACAGCTTTTCAAACTTCTGTTTATCCACGTCCATAACGGTACCGTTCGCGCTCATATAATAAGAGGGGCGATAACGAAAAAAAGGTGCGCTACTGTAATGAAAATTTTAATTTTACGGGATTGTGGTCCGATGCCTCGTAATCCGTGTCAATGTTTTCGCTTGACGCCTTCACATTATCCGAAACGATAAACCCGTCGAGCGTCACCTCGTAATTCACGCCTTTCGTGTAGGGAATGCTCGTGTCGCGGTCCGTCGCGACCGTATCCGCGTTGTCCGCGATCACCATGCGGAAATGCTCCGGAAGCTGATCCTCGGCAAAGGCTTCGACCCACGGCGGCCGCTGCATTCCGTTCATAAATTTATTTTCTGAGCCGCCGATCGCGTGATTGAAATCGCCGCCGACGATAACCCAGTTGCCGAGCTCATATTCATTCGCGATAACCTCGCCGAGCAGTTTCATCTGTTCGCGGCGTATCGTGCCGCCCTTATCATAGGCCGACATATGCGTGTTGATCAGCACGAGGTCGCCCGCCGGAGCGCCCGCGTCGTCCGTCACGGGCATACGGTTTACCGTAAAGCACCGGTCGAGGTCGAAAAATTTCGTCGGGAACGCGTCGCTGACCGGATAACTCCAGCGCATGGAGGTACCGATCGTGTAATGGCTGACCGTCAGCAGGCCCGATTCGCTGATCTTCCCGATCGGCTTTGTCGGCGGATAGAACAGGTAAGCGGAATGGAAGTTCGAAGCGAACGTCCAGTTGACGCCGCCCTCGCGCCCGTAATACGTATCCATCGCGTCAAGAATAACCCCTCGCTGATCCACATCGTAGCTGCGGTCCGCCTTCACGTCCACTTCCTGAAACAGCGCGATATCAGGCATTTCGGAAAGAACCGCCGAGGTGACTAGCTCGGTATTATGCGCCGCCGCGTCTTTGCTCGCCGCCCGGCTGCTCTTGCCGGCCGTTTCGGTCCCGTCCGCCATCGCCCCCGTATCCATAAAGAAGGAGTAATCGTGATCGTACGCGCCGAAGCCGATATTATACGTAAACGCCGTGTATTCCTCGCCGGTTTTCAGCAGCTCATACGAGGCCGCGCCGCTGTACACGTCCGTGTTGACCGCCAGTTTCTCATGATCGGCGATCCGGCTGTAGGTCGCGACCACATAGACGACATAGGCCCCCACGATCACCACCACCGCAGCTACTACGATAAGCGCCACCTTCAGTATCCGTTTTGCA
>JAISEX010000018.1 GCA_031263875.1 Eubacteriales Family XIII. Incertae Sedis bacterium
GAGGACGATAACGAAGTCTGCGGTGAAATACCACCATTACAGGCGAGTTCGGATGGATCCCTATACCCTAAGCCCGGTGGGGCTTGCCCCATGAGCCCATGTCAACCAAAATCATTGACAGACCTTACTCGTGTCAAGTGAAATCATTGACAGCTTTCAGAGAGAATAATATTGTTCCCCCGGAAATTCTTTATCCGATAAAACTCACAAGCGCAAGTTTATAACTCAGTTTTCCGAAGCCGGATATCGTCCCGGCACAGACGGGGGCGATGACGGAGGTCTTGCGGAAATCCTCGCGCGCGTGGACGTTGCTGAGATGGACTTCGACGACGGGCGTCCGCACCGCGGCGATGGCGTCGCGGATCGCGATGCTGTAATGTGTGTACGCGCCCGCGTTCAGAATGACGCCGTCGTAATTATCCGCGTCCTGGATCGCCGCGACGATCTCGCCCTCGACGTTGCTCTGAAAAAACGTCAGCTCAGCGCCGAGCGCCGCCGCCTCGCCCTCGAGCCACGCGGAAATGCTGTCAAGCGTTTCGCTTCCGTACACGCCGGGTTCGCGCTTGCCGAGCATGTTCAGATTCGGCCCGTTTATCACCAACAGTTTCATAATGCGCCTCCGTTATTCCGTCACGCTATAGCAGCCGATAACTTCAAAATACTCCGTGACCGCCGCGGCATGGCGCAGCGTGTCGAGCATCACGTCGTCGAGAATGGTGCCTTCGATCTCCGCGAAAAACCGGAAGCTACCCGCCGACGCGGGGCGCGATTCAATGCGCGCGAGATCGATGCCCGCCGCCATATACGGCATCAGCGCTTCGCAGAGCGACCCCGAACGGTGCGCGAGCGAGAACGTCACAGACACGTGGTCGCTGCTCTCGTCGTACTCCGGCTCACGGCCGATTATCACAAAGGACGTCCTGTTGTCCGCCTGATCCATAATGTCGGCCTGCAGAATGCTGAGCCCGTATATCTCGGCGGCCTTGCGCGAACCAATCGCGGCGGAACGGTCGTCCGCGGACGACTTGACTTTTTTCGCGGCAACGGCGGTGTTGCTGCAATTCATCAGATCCCATGGTCTGCCCGCGAGATAATTGCGGCACTGGCCGAACCCCTCGCTATGCGAATGGACCTCGCGTATGTCCGAAAAATCCGTGTCCGATTTCGCCATCAGGCAGTGCCTGATATCGATCCACGTGCGGCCCACGATGTAACAGCCGTATTTGCGCAGAAGGTCGTAAGTTTCGCCGATCGCGCCGGTGCGGGAATTCTCGATGGGCATCACGCCGTAATCGGCCCCGCCGTTTTTGACGGTGGTGAACACGTCCTCGAAATAATCGACGGGCGAGAGCTTCGCGTCCGGGAACAGCTTCTGCGCCGCCTGCCAACTCCACGCCCCCGGGACGCCCTGATACACGCATTTGACATCCCGCGTTTTGCGCGGCGCCGGCGGCGGTAACAACTTCGGCTCTCCCGATATCATGAGGTTGCGCTGGTATTCGCGCGAAAGCGCCATCAGCGTCCGCATTAATATGCTGACTTCCCCGCTGAGTTCCCGCGGCGTTTTCGCGAGGGCGTTTTTCACGATAATATCTTCCCGCGCCTCATCGGTGATAGCGAGATTGTTGTCCCGTTTATACTCGCCGATCTCCTTCGCAAAACCCATGCGCGCCGTAAAGCTCTCCACAAGTTTCGCGTCAAGCTCGTCGATCTGTTTTCTGATTTCAATAATTTTTTCTGTGCCCGTTTTTTCCGGCATACTGTCAAACCTCCGCCTTTACCGCTTCGCGTACTTTTTCTATCTGCCGCATCAGCCGGTCGAAAAGGGCCGGCGTAATTGATTGCTGTCCGTCGCACAGCGCGCACTCGGGCTTGTTATGCACCTCTATGATAAGGCCGTCCGCGCCCGCAGCTACGGAAGCGAGCGCCATCGGATAGACGAGATCCCAGACGCCCGTGCCGTGTGACGGATCGACCACAACGGGCAGATGCGACGCCTTTTTCAAAACGGGAACCGCGGATATGTCAAGCGTATTCCTTGTCGCCGTTTCAAACGTCCTGATGCCGCGTTCGCAGAGTATCACGCGGCTCTTTCCCGCCGCGAGAAGGTAATCCGCCGCCATCAGCAGTTCCTCTATCGTATTCGACAGGCCGCGTTTGAGCAGCACTGTCTTGCCGAGTTTTCCGACTTCGCGGAGCAGCGCGAAGTTCTGCATATTCCGCGCGCCGATTTGAATAACGTCCACGTCGCGTTCAAAGACCTTCAGATATTCCTCCGACATTATTTCCGTCACGATGGGAAGGCCCGTCTTTTCCCGCGCGATCTTCAGGAGTTCGAGCCCGTCCAAGCCGAGCCCCTGGAACGAATACGGCGACGAGCGCGGTTTAAACGCCCCGCCCCGCAGCGCCGCAGCGCCCGAACGTTTTACGTCCTTTGCCACCGAAAGGATCTGCTCCTCGCTCTCGATCGAACACGGCCCCGCCATCACTGCGAAGTTGCCGCCGCCGATCTTCGCGCCGAGCCCCATATCGACGACGGAATCTTGCGGATGAAAATGCCGCCCCGATAATTTGTACGGATCGGATATGCGCGTGACGCGTTCTATGTAATCGTACCTTGCGAGGGAGTCTTCGGAGAGGCCCGACGTGTCGCCGACAAGACCGAGTATGTGTTTGCTTTCCCCCTGGATATCCTTTATCTCAAGACCGCGCGCGATAAGCGCCTCTCTGATCTCGTCGATTTGGGATAACGTCGCGTCATCTTTCAGTATTACTATCATTCGGTTTCCTTTTCCTTTCGTTCGTTTCTGTTCCCTATGTAATCATACACCGCTTCGTAAAGCGATTCCCTGTCGGTCGTTATGCCGAACACGATCTCGTCCGCGAGTATGCCCTGATAGATAAGCATCGGCAATCCGTTCAGCGTGTCAAGATTTCTCCTTGACGCCTCATATAAGAGGTTCGTTTCCTTCGGTTCGTAGATAAGATCGCAGACAAGCGTTTTACTTGACAGCTTGTCGAGAAAATCGAACCGGCGAAAATCGTCGCGCCAGCCGGTCATGCCGAGCGGCGTGGAGTTGACGAGTATGTCGGTACGTTCCAGCGCGTGAATCAATTCCGTGTTCCGCGGCGAAATGACGCCGGACGCGATATTGTGAACGATAAAACCCGTTTTCGGCGGAAACGCTCTTTTGATTTCGTCCGCTGCCCGGCGGCACACAACGGTCACGGCCGCGGCGCCACCGGCAAAGGCTTTCGCCGCGATGCCGACGGCCGCGCCTCCTGCGCCGAGTATCATAACCGCAGCGCCCCGGTAGCCGCGGCCCGCGCGCGCGAGCGCAAGCGCACATCCCTCCATATCGGTATTATATCCTATCAGACGGCTTCCTTCTTTTTTTACGGTGTTGACGGAGCGCGCGAGCGCGGCGTCTCCGCGCAGCTCGTCGAGCAGCGGAATAAGTGCCATCTTATGCGGTTTCGTGGCGTTCAGGCCCCGTAGCTTCCCCGCGCGGAGGTGACCGGCGGCATCCGCAAGCCCGCCCGGTGAAACGAGCGCCGCCCGGTATCTCCCGCCAATGCCGTACTGCTCAAATATCACGCGGTGCATCCGGGGCGACAACGAATGCGCCACGGGATCACCGATAAGACACATCGCGCCGCAGACGCCGAGCAGAATAACCACGGATTTCAGCCGCTCCAATTCGACGCGGTAATCGTCGTCATTATGAAAAATAATATCCGCCGCGCCCTCGTAACGGGAACGGCGTTCGGCATCCAGACGCATAACGTCATCCCTGTTTCGCAGCAGCGGCCTGTTGTTCGTAAGATCAGCGTTATCCGTTATCGCGGAAGCCGCGCGGTCGATAAACACGACGACCCCGATGGTTTTCAGCAGGGCAACGTTTTCATCGCGCAATACGGCTCCGCCGCCGACGGAAATAATACAGCCGCCTTCGCTCAGACGACGGGAAATATGCGGAGGGATGTTCACGCCGTCAGGCAAATTGCTTGACAAGCCATCAAGTTTACGCTTCGCGAAACTGTCAGGCAAATCACTTGACGCTTCGTCAGGCTCGCAAGGCGCTTTCGCTTCGGCTACGCGCGGCAAACTGCCGTCAAAAGCATTCGCGTTGTCAAGAGAATCACTTGACACGTCGGCAGCTTCGTTACATATCACTCCGTCAGGTAAATTGCTTGACAAGCTACCAGGTCTGCAATTCTCCGGGCTGTCAGGCGAATTGCTTGACGTTTCGCCCAGCTCGCTACGTACTGCATTGTCAGGCAAATCACTTGACGCTTCGTCAGGCTCGCAAGGCGCTTTCGCTTCGGCTACGCACATCGAACTATCGTCAAATGTCTTCACGTTGTCAGGCAAATCACTTGACACGCATGCAGAACTTTCAGCCAGTTTCCGCAATGTTTTCGTTTCCACATCGCGAAAAAACGGCTCGCCGCAGGCCGCGAATAGCTCGGAAATAGACAGGCCGGCGGACGCGGCGATCAGCTCGTCCGTATCCGCGTAGCCGAGACGCAGATCCTTCGCGATACGCTTCCCGTAAGACGATTTGCCGCTTCCCGGCAGCCCGATAAATACTATATTTTCACGTTTCCCCTCGTTCATATTACCGGCTGTCATCCGCGTGATCCTTTCGCCATTCCGCAAAGGGCGCAGCGCTCAGCAGATCCAGTAAGCCAATTGCCGTCACCGCTTCGATGACGGGAACCGCCCGCGGCACGATGCACGGGTCGTGCCTGCCGCGCACGGACGCGCGTACCTCGGTCAATTCCCCGTCCGCGCCCGGATCATAGGCGATCATATCCTGCTCTTTCGCGATCGACGCCGTCGGTTTAATCGCGACACGCGCGAACAGCGGCATTCCATTTGCGATACCGCCGAGAATTCCTCCGTTATTGTTCGTCGCGCTGACGACGCGCTTGTTATCGCCCGCGCCCCTGAGCATCAGCGGGTCGTTTGCCTCGCTTCCGCGCAGGCCCGCCAGATGAAATCCCGCGCCCCACTCGACGGCTTTTACCGCCGGAACGGAAAAGTACAGCGAGGAAAGCGTACTTTCGACGGAGCCGAAAAACGGTTCGCCGAGCCCCGCGGTTTCGCCGAACACCGCGACCTCTATCGTCCCGCCGACACTGTCCCCGTCAGCCTTTGCCGCGAGAATCAGATCCTTGAAACGCTGTTCGCTTTCGTCCGGCGCCGGAAACGGTTTTGCCGCTATGCCGGCAAGCTGCTTTTCTGTCGCCGCGATCTCCGCGTTCACCCGTTCGCCCGCCAAATCGATGCTGTCCTTTTCGCCGGCGATCGCGGATATCCTGCCGTAAATCCTGATGCCCGCGTCCCGAAGCGCCAGCTTGCAGATCGCGCCCGCAAAGACGAGCGGCGCCGTCAGCCGACCGGAAAACCTGCCGCCGCCCGCCATATCGCCGCACCGCCCGTATTTGAGCAGGCTCGTCCAGTCCGCATGGCCCGGACGCAGAATTTTATCGTAATCGCCCGAACGCTGATTCGTATTCTCGATAACGCAGGTGATCGGCGCGCCCGTGGAGAGGCCGTTTTTGATGCCGCTGATAATGAGCGGCGTATCGGCCTCCGTGCGCGCCGTGCTGAACTCATCCCGCCCCGGCGCGCGCCGCGCCATCTCGGACGCGATATACTCCTCGTCGATAAGCAGGCCGGGCTTCAGTCCGTCCACAACGCAGCCGATGGCAGATCCGTGCGACTCGCCGAAAACCGTTACCTTGATAATATTCCCCCACGTGTTCATTCTCGATTATCCTTCCGCTTACGAGGCAGCTTCCTTTATATTCGGGTTCGCGATCCGCAAGAAATCATCCCAGAATTTCGGGTAGGATTTGCCGACGCTCTCCGCGCCGGTCAGATAAACCGGCGACGTGCACCCGACGGACGCCACCGCCAACGCCATCGCGATACGGTGGTCGTTCCACGCGTCCGCCTCGCCGCCGTCCAGACGCTCGCGCCCCCGTATGATGATATCGCCGCCGTCCGCGCTTATATCCGCGCCGAGTTTGCCGAGTTCCGTAACGAGAGCCGCTATCCGGTCGCTCTCCTTGAGCCGCAGCCGGCTTGCGCCCGTTATACGTGTCGTACCGGCGGCAAAACACGCCAGCGCAGCTATCGGCGGAACCAGATCGGGAATATGAGAAACGTCGATCGTTATACCTTTCAAACCGGACTGCGGGAGAAACGCCCGTATCGTGCAGCTTCTTTTGCGCGCAAACAGAGCCGGTCGCAGCGTCGCATCCACGTCCGCGCCCATTGATTTCAGCACGCTCAATATGCGCATATCGCCCTGCAAGCTCGCGGGCGAAAGCCCCTCCACGGACACGCGCGCGCCGAGCGCGCCCGCGCACAGGAAGAACGCGGCCTGCGACCAATCGCCCTCCACCGCGTACTTTGCGCGTTTATACACCTGCCCGCCGGGGACACGCCAGCCGGCCGGAGCATCCGAAGCGAGCGCGGAGGTCGACACCGCCGGGCCCGACGACGCGCCGGTCGTTATCTCCATCACTTCCCACTCGCCGCCCTCGCCGTCAAAGGCGTCAACGCCAAACGCATTCATCACGTCAAGCGTCAAGTCGACATAATTCGCGGATTCCAGCGGCGCGGTAAGAACGATCTCGCTCTCGCCGTTCAGCAGCGGAAGCGCGAGCAGAAGCCCCGTAATAAACTGCGAGCTCACGTCACCGGGAAGCTCGTATCTGCCGGGCGTCAGCCGCCCGCGTATCGCGACCGTCCCCGCATCCTGCCGGAAAAACCCTCCGTGGGATTCAAATACATCTTTGTAAATATCGAGCGGCCGCTCCATCAGCCGTCCCCGGCCCGTAAACGTCCACTCGCCGCCGAAGGCCGCCGCAACGGGAATGAGAAAACGCAGCGTCGATCCCGACTCGCCGCAGTCGACCGGCTCCGACCGGTCACCCGCGATGATCTTGAGTATCCCCGCCTTCGTTGCGCGAAGATCGTCGTTCATATCGAGGCCGCTCACGCCCTCAAGCGCTTTTTCGCCGCCGGCGAGCGCCGCGCAAATCAGCGCCCGATGCCCCACGCTCTTCGACGACGGCACGCGCACCGTCCCGTTCGGGATCCTGTCGATCTTCATCTTATCCGCATTCATCGCTTCGCCTCGCTCCTTATCACCGTCTGTGCCGAAGCGAGAAGCGCCCCGGCCTCGCCGAATTTTACGTTATGGATAACAGCCGCTCCGATGCCGCGTATCAGGACGAGCGACACCGAATCCGCCGTGGATTTTTTATCGTGTGAGATATAACGGGCGAGGTCCGTGATGTCGGTTTCGGGCGCCGGCAGCCCCTGCGCTAAGGTGAGCCGCAGTATTCTGTCCGCGGTTCCTTTTGGCGTAATTCCGGCAGATTCCCCCACAGCGGCGGCGATAACCATACCCTGCGCGACCGCCTCGCCGTGCGTGTATTTCGTGAAACCGTATTTCGTTTCGAGCGCGTGGCCAAAAGTGTGGCCGAAATTCAGAAGCTGCCGCTTGCCCGTATCGAACTCGTCTTCGCTGACGATATCCGCTTTGATGCCGCAACACGCCGCGATAATATCCTCGCCGGCAGCCCCCGCGTTCAGGCTTTCGAGTCTTTCAAAAAGGCCCGCGGAAGCTATCGCTCCGTATTTGATAACTTCGGCCATGCCGGACGCGTATTCGCGCAGCGGAAGCGTGGAGAGCGTTTCCGTATCCGCAAGCACGGCGGCCGGACGGGAAAAGACGCCAACCATGTTTTTGCCGGAAGATGTGTCGATGGCCGTCTTTCCGCCGACGGAAGAATCGACCTGCGCGAGCAAGGTGGTCGGCAGTTGCACGAGCGGCACGCCGCGCATCCACGTCGCGGCGGCGAGCCCCGCGATATCCCCGACGACGCCGCCGCCAAGCGCAATGACAAGCCCGCCGCGTTTGAGGCCGATATCGCCGAACAAATCGTAGATCGCTTCGAGCTGTTTCAGCGTCTTGGAGGCTTCGCCGGGCGGAATAATGACAGCCGCGGTGTCCGCCCCCGCCTTCGCGAGCGACGCCATCACGCGTTCGCCGTACAGCCGGAACACGTTTTCATCGGACACCACCACCGTTTTGTCGTGTTTCGGAATGAAGCGCCCCAGCTTTTCACCGGCGGCGGCGATCAGGCCGCTGCCGATCTCGATGTCGTAACTGCCCGCCCTTGCCGTATTTTCCACTTTTAATAATTCCATGCTACTATTTTACCACGGAATGAGGGTGGTGATAAAGAACAGGGTGGTAAGGAAGGTGTGATGTACACTTTGCCCGCACAAAGGATCCGGAGCGCCGTGACTGCCAGGGCGCAGGTGGGAATGAGGACGATGGCGCGGGACTGCGGGAGCAAGGGGGCTCAGCGCCGTGACTGCCGGGGCGCAGGTCGGAATGCGGACGATGATAAGGGGCCGGAGGACGGCATGATGAGGACGCCCTTGCCGTATCCCGCTAGCCCGCGTTTTGAGGAAGTTTATGCGATAAACCGGTTCGCCGTAGTAAGGAAGGTGTGATGTACACTTTGCCCGCACAAAGGAGCCGGAGCGCCGTTGCTGCTGGGGCGCAGGTCGGAATGAAGACGATGGCGCGGGACTGCGGGAGTTACGGAACTATGTGCCGTTGCTGCTGGGGCGCAGGTGGGAATGCGGACGATGATAAGGGGCCGGAGGACGGCATGATGAGAATGGTCACGTCGGGTTTGCTTCTCGCGTGCTTTGGTGGTTACGGGAGAAACGGGGACGCCGTATATTGGTAAATATTCGTTTACTTTTCTCGCATTTTTCGCGCAAGGGATAGGAGGGGTGCGGCAGCAGCCACGGCGCGTGGCGGTTATGAGATGAGATTGCTTGATGTAAAATTATGGATATATCGTGCCTTGGCGCCCGCCCGGAGCGCCGGGGCCGGAGCGAACGCGGAGCCCCGAAAAGCCCGGTGGGGCTGTTTCGCCATGTTTAGAGCGCTTCGATCGTTAAAATTTCAACAATCAAGCGTCCTCATTTATTTCGAAACAGCCCCATGCGCCCAGCACAAAAATTGCAAACAGCCTATTTAGTCGTTACGCCGCCGCTTTCCGCGGAATGCCGTACAGATACACGACGGGCGCGAAACGCGCGAGCAGCGTCAGCACGCAGACGACCATAATAAGGTTTCCGACAAAGCTGGAGCCGTTGAAGATCAGCGAGTACACGACCGGGCTCTGCCCTTCCGGCGCATACTGCCCCCAGACCAGAAAGCCCGCGATAAAATGCCATATCCACCGCGCAAGCAGACCGAGCGCCGCCGACGCGCCGACCCACGTGATAAGTTTGGCCGGGTCGTTCGCCCGTATCGCCGCGAGCACGCGTCCGGAGAAGGTTCCCATAAAACCGGCGAAAACGAAGGCGAGAATGTAGTCGAATATCCATTGTTCGGGCGTGAGCAGGTAGGACGCGCCGCCCAGAGCGACTTTTATCAGCGCCCACGCCAACCCCGTGAGCAGCGCCGGCGCCAAGCCGCGCCGTATCGCGAAGATCCCAAACGGTATCAGGCCGAACGAGAGGTCGAAGCCCCCGCCCGCGCCGAAATTGTTCGGGACGAACCCGAGCGCGACCGCCAGCCCCGCGACCAGCGCCCCCTCTATCATCGTCATCAGCTTTTGGTTCATGTTGTTCATACCAGCTCTCCCTTCTGAGGCTTCCCGACGCCCGCGGCAAGCCAAAGAGAATGATCCCGCCTCCCGAGCGGTAAACAAAAAGCGACGCCGTTATTAAATTACGGCAGCCGCCAAGCTGCAATCTTCCCTACGTCGGCATTACCCGCATCAGGTTCCGGGGTTCGGCGCACGCCATCTCAGCCAACGGTAAGGCACCCCCTGATCATGTTGTATTAAATTACGCTCTTACTATACCACACTTTGCGCCGCGTGTCAGCATTGGGGCGGAAAGTTTTCGTTTGGGTGCATTGTCATTGCGAGAAGGCATAGCCGACGAAGCAATCCAGTTTCACAAAGATTTGCCGGGCGCATGGGGGGGGGGGGCAGAGCCCCCTACGGGGAGCGAGGCGAAGCCGAGCGACGCGCAAGGGATCGGAGGGGTGCGGTAGCAGCCGCGGCGCGGACGCAGATGAAAAGCGATGTCGAGAACTGAATTGCGAAACATCTCGAATCTCAAGCGCTCGTTCTGAGTGCCGCGGCCGGAGCGAACAGCGGAGCCCCGCAGAGCCCGGTGGGGCTGTTTCACTATTTATTAAGGTGCCCTTATTGTTAAATTTTTAACAATTGGGTCGCCGCTCTCCCCTGCTGACAGCCCCATGCGCCCGGATCATAGACGCAGAAATTGCGATCCGCGATTGCTGTTTTATATTATGCGGGGCCCCGCCTACCCATTACATGAACTGCTTGCATCATTAAATATTCTTTCTTTACATTTTTACGGAATAGGTATACTATCAAGACAATAGCATTATGCCTTACGGTATAATGCGTTTTATCCACAGTATCAAGCTATATTTTTGGAAGGGGCAAGGTAGCGCCGGTATGCTATCAAATGGAATTGCTTCTATGACGATGAAGAACTGCGGCACGGCGGCGCAGAATATTGTCGCGGAGAAAATCCCCGGAGGGGGGGGGGGATTCCCTTTACGGCAACGCCGCTCGGCGCTAATTTACCGCAGACCCACCATACTCATGTTATTTATGGACGTGACGGCGAATGCCGGCGTCTCTTTTTGTTTTTGCCCCATTTTTATCAGACGCTTCGTTGGTCTGGCTTATATGGACGGAAGGGCCGGGTGATGCCGATGATCTGACGCCGAAATCCCGTTAATAACTCGACAAATGTATGGTATGAGCGTGAATCGCCTCTACCATTCAAACGCCGATACTTTCCGGTATCGCAGCGATTTTTGGAAGGAGAAGAATATGAAGAAATGTAGAACTTTTGCCGCTTTGAGCCTGGGCATCATCTTGGTGCTTGCGCTGGCTCTTTCGGGCTGCGGCGGCGGGGACAAGGACGCGACAAGCGACGGCACTCCCGCGGATGAGAAACAGACGTACAAGATATCCTATGCGTCAAACGATGCTCCGGGCTCCGACCGCTATGACTTGCTCGAGCAGAAATTTGCGGATCTGATGAAGGAGAAGAGCGGCGGGCGCATTGAGGTCGAGCTGTATCCGAGCGGAAGCCTGTCCAAACCCGGCGCGTGTCTTGACGCTATCAAGAACGGCACGGTGGACACGGGCATGGATTCATTTACGCGCTACTCGGGGCAGTATCCCTATTACGAGCTTATGACAGCTCCCGGATTAAATTACAAGACGTCTGAAGATTTCTCGAAGGTCGTCAACGAATACGTCAAGCTGTATCCGGACAAGACCGTCGGCGATTATAAGATCATCGTCCTTTCCGACACGGGTAATTTCGGCCTGGTGTCGACCAAACCCATTCGGACGTATTCCGATATCAAGGGGCTGCAAATCCGGAACACTCCACAGTTTATCCCGCTGTTTAACAAGCTCGGAGCGAGCAGCGTGGACGTCGCTTCCGGCGATATGTATGAGGCGCTGCGGCTCAACACGATTACGGCCGCTAATACGAACGACCATGCGATTCCCGCTTTCAATCTCTCGGAAGTCTGCAAATCATTTACGGCGCTTCCGATCGAACACGCCGATTTCGGCATCTTTATGAGTCTTGAACTCTATAATTCTTTTGATGACGAACTGAAGGCGGCTGTCGATGAAGTCTGTGTCGAGATGCAGAAGGTTTCGGCGGATTACATCACGGCGACGACGGCGAATGCCCGCGCGAGCGCTCTTGAAGTCAATAAGGATTTTGAATTCATCGAGCTGTCCGATGCGGATATCCAGAAACTCGTGAGCGAGTCACAGTCCGTGCTCGACGAGATGGCGCAGAAGTTGGACGCCGACGGGCTCAAGGGCACCGAGGCGCTCGCTTGGCTGCGGGACCATCAAACCACCTAAAGAACTAAGCGTTAAAAGGGGTGTCTTTCGGGACACCCCTCTGATGAGGAATGTACTATGATCAATAAAATCCTTGATATGAGTTCATCGGCTTTTGAAAAGATCGCGGCGGGCGTCTTGATACTCGTCGGGATATCCACCATGGCGAATATCCTGCTGCGGACGATATTCAACATATCCATTCCGGGCGCGATAGAAATAGTGCAATACGGTATGCTCACGGCGAACGCGCTCGCGCTCGGCCGGGCCGGATATCTCGACCGGCATATTGCCGTCACGCAGCTTATCGATTGGTTTCCCGCGCGGCTGGGGAGCGTTTTCTATACGCTGGTCAATCTCGTGAGCGCCGGCATTTTCGGCTATATCTCATATACGTACTTTGTAACGATCCCCCACATGATCGATATCCAAAGAAGCACGGACACCTTCAAGATACCCATGTATATCTTCTACGGCATTATGGCTGTCGCTTTTCTGCTTGCGACGCTCGTCTATGTCTATTACACGGCGCAGCACGCGAAGAAAATCATCAAGCCTGAGCCGAAGAAGGGGAAAGATGAAGAACCGGTGCTTCTCGAACGTGACATGATCGTCTGATATTCGCGCTGCGCACAGACAATAGAAACAAGGAACAGAATTATGGATCCAACAGTAATAGGAATTATTATAACAATTGCTTTTTGCGTGCTCTTGTTCACGGGGCTTAATGTAAGCCTCTGCATGATACTTTGCGGCACCGTCGGCTGTATGCTGCTTTTGAGGAATCCGCTTACGGCGATCACCTTTGTCGCGGATGACGTCTTTGCCACCTTTACCGCCTATATGACGTCGGTCGCGCCCATGTTTATGCTGATGGGCGATATTGCGGCCGAATCCGGGCTGGGACGCGATCTCTTTGACACCATCAGCAAGCTCAGCGGCGGCAAAAGGGGCGTGCTCGCATCGGCGTGTCAGGTCGTCTGCGCGGTATTCGGCGCCATTTGCGGATCGGGTTCGGCGACGGCTTCCATGATGAGCAGAGTTGCGTACCCGGAGATGAAGCGGTACGGTTACTCGGACGAACTCTCCACCGCGAGCATCGGTTCGGGGGCGTCGCTCGCGACGCTGATCCCGCCGAGCCTTCCGCTTATCACCTACGGGCTTATCTCCATGCAGTCGATCGGTAAGCTCTTTATGGCCGGCATTCTCACGGGAATTTTGCTTATGGTGCTCTTTATCATCACGATACAGATCTGGGCGCTCGTCAGCCCGAAAAGCGCTCCCGCCGCCGCCAAGAGTACGCGCAAGGAGAAGCTCCAAGCGCTCAAGAACGGCTCGCTGATAAAAATCATGGCGCTCTTTCTCGTCGCGATGGGCGGGCTTTTCCTCGGATGGTTTACGCCGACCGAGGCCGGCGTCGTCGGCGTATTCGGCATGGTGATACTGACCCTGGTCAGCCGCACGTTCAGCTTCAAAATGCTGATGCGGGCGATAAACAACACCCTCGTTATGTCGGTCGTAATCTATATGCTGCTTGCGGGCTCCGAAGTCTTCAACAAATTCTTCTCGCTCACCCGCATTCCCATCACGCTCGGCAACATCGTAGAGAATCTCGATATGTCGCCGTTTATGGTCATCGTCATCATCACGCTTATCTACTTCCTGCTCGGGACGGCGATAGAAGTGCTTCCCATTATGCTGCTGACCACGCCCATATTCCTGCCCGTCATCACAGAAATCGGCTACGACCCGATATGGTTTGGCGTCTATATGATCGTCATCATGGGCCTGGGCGCCATCTCGCCGCCGGTCGGAATGAGCGTCTTTGTAACGTCGGTCGTGTGCGACGTACCGATCAGCAAGGTGTTCAAGGGTTCGATGCCGTTTATGGTAACGTACATCGTGTGCGCACTGATAATCGCGCTTTTCCCGGACATCGTGAGCTTCCTGCCCAATGCCATGCGGTAACGGTGCGGAAGTCGCGCGGCGGTTTAGAGTAAGGTTTGAGCGGATTTTATCATGTGGATAATTACGAAAATCACTGAATTGAGAATTTCGTAACAGGCCTCTTGATAACTGCTTAAAATTCCAAAGGGGGATGAGCCGAATGCCGTTTCATCCTCCTTATCATTAAGGGAGAGATCATCCGTAAAATGAAAGAAACCGACCGACCGAAGCAGCGTTCGTCAGCGAAGCTGTGGACAAAAAACTTCATCATACTGAATTTTGTGAACGTCTTTTATTCATTCGGATTCTCGATGATGATGCCGCTTATGGCGCTTTTTATCGTCTATCTCGGCGGCGACAGCCGGGACGTGGGGCTTACCGCGACCAGTTTCGCGGTGGCGGCTATCGTGTCCCGCTTCTTTTCACCGCTTATAATGGAACGCGTGCGGAATAAAAGCCTTCTCGCGGCCGGCACGGTGCTTTCGATGCTGATTATGATAGGGCTGGCCTTGACCCCGGTAATTTCCGGCGTGCTGGTGCTGCGCACCGTTATGGGGATCGCATTCGGCTTCGTTTCAGCGCTGACCACCAAGCTCGCGGCGGACACGCTGCCGGACAGCAGGCGCGGCGAGGGGATCGGCTATTTCGGCATGGGGAACGCGTTGATGGCCGCCCTTTCTCCGGTCTACGGGATATTCGCCGCCGAAGCGCTGGGCTTCAAGATCACCTTTCTCACGGCGGCGGTTTTTCATCTTATCTCCGCGGCCGGGGTGCTCGCGCTCGGCCGGACAGACGCGCATGATCCGTCCGCGACTATTCCCGCGAAAAAAGAGACGGGCGCGCGTGAGCCATTTACCGGGAAGGTCTTCGATAAAGCGCTGATCCTGCCGATGATTCTGCTCGTGTATTTCGGATTCTTCCGGAGCTCGGAATTGAGCTATCTGCCGCTGCTCGCGAAGGCGCGGCGGATACCGCACTTCTCCGTCTATTACCTCGTGCAGACGGCGGCGTCGGTACTCAGCAGAATGCTGATCGGCAGCCTCTACGACCGCAGGGGGCCGGCGTGGGTGATGATCCCGGGCGGCATTTTCGCGCTTGCGGCCTACTTCACTTTTTCCGTCGCTAGCTCGCTACCGGTCCTCCTGCTTGCGGGCGTGTTCAACGGGGTGGTTCTCGGGACGCTGCAAGCGGGGCTGCAATCGTGGGCCATCGACCTGGTGCCCGCGAACAAGCGCGGCATAGCAAGCGCGGCGTATTTCAATTATTACGACATCGGGCTGGCCGCCGGCGCCTCCGTCTTCGGCCACGTGGCGGCAAACTACGGTTACCCGCTTATCTACCGGCTCGCGTGCATACCCGCGGCGCTCTTTCTCGTCACCTTCGTCTGCGTCTACTTCGCTGCGGCGCGCAAAAAGAAAACGCGTGATGAGAGTGGTAACGAAATTGATTGAACGGGATTAGGATTATGGAATATTTTAACATTTAATTAATCGTGAATTAGATTGAATTTACGCTATAATTTTTTGTGCCCACCGTATTTGATTTTGACTTCATGATGGCTCTGTTCGGGATTTGGTATGTAATGATAACCGAAGCCGGACTGCCGCGAGCGATGCTTTTCCCGCGTGTTACCGTCGTGTTTTCGAGTAAGTCGAACGGCCCCATTACAAATAACGTCAAATGAGCACTTGCAATAATCGCCACCTGCATTTATAATTGAGAAGCTGAATTCTTTTCAGCGCTGCCGGGCGGATATGGCGGAACTGGCAGACGCGCACGGTTCAGGTCCGTGTGAGCTCACGCTCATGGAGGTTCGAGTCCTCTTATCCGCACCAAAAACGGCTGTCGCCCCTCGGCGGCAGTCGTTTTTATTGAGTGAATCAGAGGACTCGAACCTGAACAGGCACGAGCGTAAGCGAGAAAGTCCGGTGGACTTTCGAGTAGCGAGTGGTCCAAGCCGACCGCAAGGGGAGGTGCAGGACGGCAGACGCGCAGCGGCTGCGAAGTCCTCTTATCCACACCAAAATCGGCTGTC
>JAISEX010000065.1 GCA_031263875.1 Eubacteriales Family XIII. Incertae Sedis bacterium
ATTAGCGAGGTTCCCGTATGCTTGCTTCGGTCGCAAAATGAGGATTCCTTGCGATTTTGTTCGCAGACTTTGGGAACTTGCGGGGACTCGCTTCGCTTAAACAATGAGCCAAGTTCACCAAAGTCTTTGCTCACAAAACCGAGGAATGCAGTCATTTTGCTCCAACGCAGCCGCATACGGAACCTCTCCGTTTGTTGCTTGGGGGACGGCACGGAAAGAATGCTTACGTCCACGTCCCATCTCGTTTTTTGTGTGGCTGACGCGATGAACTAAAGCGCCGTAGTAGAATGGGTGTGTCATGTACTCTGCCCGCACATGTTCGCGCAAGGGATAGGAGGGGTGCGCAGCAGCCGCGAAGCGGCCGAAGCGAACGCGGAGCCCCGGAGAGCCCGGTGGGGCGCAGCCCCATGCGCCCCAAATCCATCGCACAGAGGATCACGGGCGCATTCTCCCAAAAGCAATATGCCGACGCCTATCGGTCGTAGGCGGTTTCGAGTATCTTCGCGACCGCATCGGCGGTCAGTTCGCGCGGCGAATGGATAAACGGATAGGGATCCATGATCTGCGGAACGGCCGCGAGCACGTCGTCCTTCGTCGCGTATTGCGAGAGTTTCGGGAAGCCGATTTTTTCGTAGAGCCGGCGCGCGCAGGCAGATGCGAGCTTTCCGATTTCCTCGGGTCCAGCGTTCGCGGGGATTTCCGCGCCGAGCAGTTCCGCGACCGTGCGGACTCTCTCCGGCAGCTCCGGCGCGATGTATTCGAGGGCTTCGGGGAGCGTCATGCCGCAGGCGGTGCCGTGCGGTATGTGGAATTTCATGCCGATAATCAGGCCGATCTCGTGCGGGATATGGCAGAACGGCCCCATCAGGCCGAGGCCGCCAAGGGTGGCGGCGAGCTGCACGCCTTCGCGCGCTTCGATATCGGCGGGATCGTCAAAAACGCGCGGGAGAAAAGCGCCGATCAGTCCGATGGCCTTTTCGTTGAACAGGTCGCTGATGGCGTTCGGCTTGTTCGAGGTGTAAGCCTCCGCCGCGTGGCAGAGCGCGTCGACGGCGGTGGTGGCCGTGACGAGTGGGGGCAAACAGGCGGTCAGCTCCGGATCCACGATCCCGAGATTCGACATGCAGGGGACGTTGCGCTTTTTGTTCTCCTTCGTGTCCGTGATAACGCCGCCCGGCGTCGCTTCGCTGCCGGTTCCCGCTGTCGTCGGGATCACGATGATCGGGTACATCTTCGATTCGTCCGGCACCACGTCCTCGTGTTCGAGGTAGTAGCGCGACATCGGCGGCGGATTCGTCAGCAGGACTTTCGCGCCTTTGCCCGTGTCGAGTGAACTGCCGCCACCGACGGCAACGACGCCGTTGACGCCTTCCGCCCGTCCGAGCTGCGCGGCCTCCTCACAGGACCAATCCGGCGGATCGGGCTGCACGTTATCGTAGAGAACAATGCCGATGCCGGCGTCCGCAATGCTTTTCGTGATCTTATCGACGATGCCGGCGGCCTGAACGCCCTTATCGAAGACGACGAGCGCCTTTGTCACGCCCAAATGCTGCAGTTCCGCGCCGACCCGCTGCGAAACGCCGCGCCCGAACAGGATCGGGTTTCTCGTTGAAAGACAGGTGCTGATAGTCGTGTTTGCCATATTTTACCTCATTTCTGCTCTGGTATAACCTTCAATTTCAGGTGCGGGCGCATGCGGCACGCGGGAATAATTTTGTGCGCAATTACGAAACAGTCCTCTGCGCGAGCATGTACAAAAAACAGTTCCGTATTCCCCCGTGCCGCACCGGGCTATCCGGGGCTGCGCTTTGCTCCGGCCGCTTCGCGGCTGCTACCGCACCCCTCCTATCCCTTGGCAGAGGTACAGGAGCTTTAGCTCCGTCGTACCTCGCACAACGAGGAGCGCAGGGCTTCGCCTGTTTTACGCGGCTTCAGCCGCAGTGTAAAACAGGACAGCGAAACGAGCGCAGCGAGTGGAGGAGTGAACGAAGTGAACGTTAGCCCGTGGCGCTCTACCGTGCGCGGGAAAGGCGAGAAAGGTAAACGACACGTTCATCATATTACGGCGTCCCCATTCCCCACGCCTGCACCCCGCAAGCCCGGGCGCAGCTCCGTCACGCCCATCCTTCCCGTGCCGTCACCGTCCCCGGTTGTCGATCGCCGGCTTTATCTCGTGGCCGCTCTGCATATCGAGCAGGGCCTGGTTGATGTCCTCAAGCGCGTACTTTTTGCTGACGATGGCGTCGAGCGGGTACTTCTCCCGGCGCGATTCGATAAACCGGAGCGCCTTGTAGAAGTGCGGAATGATCGCGCCGCCGCTTCCGATGATCTGCAGGTTTTTCGCGAGGATCAGGAAGGGGTTGAACGTCATTTCGGCGGGCGACGTCATACCGGCGACCAGATAGCGGCCGCCTTTCTGCACCATCTCCACGCCCTCGGCGAAGGCCGGCGGGTAACCGGACGCCTCGACGACGAGTTCCGGCCCGCGCCCCTCGGTCATATCGCGGATCAGGGCGAGCCGCTCCGCGGCGTCCTTATGCTCGTCGATATCGATGACCTCGTCCGCGCCCCAGCGTTTCGCGAGTTCGAGCCGGCCTGCGGGCGCTCCGACGACGATCACCTTGCCCGCGCCGCTTTCCTTCGCGAGCAGCCCGGAGTACAGACCGACGGGCCCCGCGCCCTGCACGACCACGCGGTCGCCCGTGCCGATGCCGTTCAGTTTTTCAAAGGCGGCGACGACGCTTCGGAACGCGCAGGCGACACCGATGGATTCCTCCTCGGTTACGCTGCCTGGAATTTTGATGACCTTCGTGCGCGGGATCACGTATTCATATTCGGCAAAACCGCCCATCAGCTTTTCCGGCGGCGCCATGCCGTAGCCGATACGGTGTTCGCAGAGCATCGGCTTGCGCACGATATCGCAGTAGTAACATTCGTAGCAATCGGCGTGCGCCCAGATGATTCGGTCGCCGATATGCAGCGGCGCTTCCGCGGCGTCATGCGTGCGTCCCCGGCCGAGGGCCACGACGCGGCCGATGGTTTCGTGCCCCATAATATACGGCGTCGGCGCTTTGATGCCCATTTTGCCGTGCCAAATATGAAGATCGGAGCCGCAGATGCCCGCCATTTCGACCTTGACGAGTATCGCGTTATCTTCGAGCTGAGGGATTTGCACCTCGCGGAGTTCAAGCGGCGCCCCGTAATCGGGCAGCACCGCCGCAAGACAGGTGTGAGGAATAGATGCCATTCGTGTCCGTCCTTTCCGTATGATTCGCTCTGGTTTTATGCAGAAAATTATGACTACTATCATTATAATAGCTGGAACGCCGGCGGTACAATATAATAATTGTCTTTCGTAATAAGAAACGCTCATACAAATATTGTAGATAAATTCCGTGTATCGGAATATAATTAATTTTGTAATAATTCGTAAAATTGTACGTGCAGTTGCGCTACGGAGCGGCAGAGGCGGGTCATGAAACTCGTTCGCCGCCATCATTTCAACGCGGCGTCACGGCGGATAACATCTTATTCGAAAGAAAAACAGCGGAGGGCAGTATGGATGCAAGCAGACTTTTTGCTAAGAATTTTTTAGACACGACGTATGACAAACTTCCCGCGGAGGTCGTAAAAGAAACGAAAAACCAGATCCTCGATTTTATCGGCGTCGCCATCGGTGGTTCCGCCAAAGAGGGCGGCAATGAAGTCCGCGAACTCTATACGGAGTGGGGCGGCGCGCAGCAGGCGACCGTGTGGGGTTACCGGGGCAAACTTCCCGCGCCGCACGCCGCGCAGATCAACGCCACGTTCGGG